>CAZRHR010000004.1:35734-77313 GCA_964599915.1 uncultured Candidatus Competibacteraceae bacterium
TTAAAAAGTCATCGAGTGCAAACTGCCACGAAAATCGGGGCTACGCCCACCCCTCCCCGTGGTCAATTTAAATCATCCAGCGAAATATAATCGGAACGTATCCGCTTAGAATCGATTAAAGCAGATGGATGGAAAATGCCGACGTAGACTTCAATTCCCTCCGCCGGCCAGAGAATAAATGATCCCAACTCCACACTAAAGTTTAAAAAGTCATCGAGTGCAAACTGCCACGAAAATCGGGGCTACGCCCACCCCTCATTCAACTCAACTATCGCCCCATACGAAGTCGAAGGGACCTGACAACCCATAGCTTTTTTTTAGATTCTAAAGGCTTAGAGAAACTTTTGTTTCCTCAAAATGGCCTTCATATTCTTGATATTCAAAAATTAAAATGATTATTCACTGGATGGACCACTTTGATATCATCTTTAAGTCTAAACCAAAGCGTTCCTGATGTCCTCAATAATGGACCCACATTCCCCAACTTATCTCGCCTTACATTTTATATTGACCCTAGCGGAGAACTCTACTGCTCAAAAATAAAAAAGGCTGCCGGGGATGCCGACAGCCTTTCAAAGAATATGAGTGATTTTAGGGCTTCACCACTTTTACACGTGCCAACGGATGGAAGTCTGTTTGTACCAAAACGGTATAGGCACCGGCGGCCCAGGTTTGGGTGGACAAGGTATTGTTGGCTTGTTCTGTACGTATATCCTGAATCATGCGACCTTGCATGTCGTATACACGGATACGTACTGCTTCCTTCATATTTTCAAGATTTACATGCAATTGCTCTGAAGCTACTGTAGGGAAAATCTTTACCAAGTCGCTGTTTTCCAAAGGATTTACACTTGCAGGGAAAGCAAAATTGATGTCATCCAAAAACAATTCAGAGTTTTCCTGACCTACACTTCCTTGTAGATTTACAAGGTTGTATCCTCCTGACGAACAAAGAATAACGTTCACAGAATCCGGGGTGTCACTGGTGAGGTAATTAATGGTCAACGTTTCTTGGGTGTAGCTGGTCACCGCATTGCGCACGACATTGCTTCCTGTTCCTACCACAATGCGTTGTTGGTTCAGTGCGTCCCATTTGGTGAATTCTACATAAAACGCAGCCGAGTCACCATTTACCGGATTGTATTTGTACCAGAAGTTCAAGGAGGTGGGGCGAAATGCATAGGCACGACCAAGGGCAATGGATTGGGTTGTGATATCTACATCACCTGTTCCAATGTATCCGGGGATCAAGATAGAGCCTAATGTTTTGGTGATTACACGAACGGAATAGGTTCCGTTATGTACATCCGCAGCGGCACTTACGCGAAAGGCAGTTGCCGGGGTAAGTGGGGCGGTTAAAATTTCATTTAAAGACCTTAGGAAATTTTGGGTCCGGTCTGTGTTTGGACCTAAATCCAAGTAAGGATTGCCATTTTGTGCGGTATATGAATTCCAAATTTCCACATCGCCATTGACAATGTTTTGTGCTTGAACTTGCACGCCTAAGGAAAGTGCTACCGCAGATAGGGTAAACAGTTTTTTCATGGTTGTTTTATTTTGGGGTCAAACTTATCAAAAATAATGCCGAATTAGAATTTTACCGACACTTGAAGGGTGGTTAATCTGGGCGGCGCGATGCCGAGCGGTCGGACACTATACTCTTCGTTGAGTATATTATCTACTATAAAGGCAAATCGATAATTTTTGTATTGAACGGCAATGCGTGCGTCAAATACCCAAGCACCAGCGCCTTGCCTTGCCAAGAATTGTGGTAAACTGGCAAAAGGAGTGCCTGTAGCAAAAAAGAAATTATCCAATTGTCTCATGGTACTATAATATCTGGCAGTAGCACCTAAGGACAACCATTTCCAAGTAAATTGCATATCCGCATTCACCAAATGCTCAATCCGGTATTTTAATATGCCTTCTTGTCGAATGGTGGTGTCTGATATGGTATTGTTATAGGAAATGTAAAAGGTGTCTATTTCTCCGGTTATGAGGTTTTGCGTGGGGTAGCTTCCAAAGGCTTTATCTGGTTCCAAGGTTTGGGGTAAAGCATAGGTATAACCTACGTTTACATCCAATTGTGCCTTTTTTCCTAATCTAATATTGGCAAATGCCATGGCTTCTACACCTCGAATCCTTGCCCTGCCAGTATTGTAAAAGCGAAATCCTGAGGGAGCAATACTCGAGTTTTCAAAGGCAAATTCTACATAATCATTATACTCCTGCCAGAAACCTGCCAAATCAAAAAAGCCTTTGACCGTTTTTCCAAATTTGTAGAGTTGTTTGATGCCAATTTCTGCTGACCAAGATTCCTCTGGTCTTAGGTTGGGATTGGCAAAAAATCCGGATCCACCTGAACTCACAGAGATAAACCTTTCTCCAATGGTGGGAAAACGAAATCCTTGACCAATGCTGCCTCGTAAGTAGGTCCCTTGGGTCATGCGGAAGTTGGAGCCCAAACGAAATACAGGTCGGTTGGCGGTATAATCTAATAGTTTGAAGTATTCCCAACGTGCACCCCCAGTGAGTGTAAACCTTTTCCAAAGCACTTTTTCAAGCTGGGCATACGCCGCTACGTTTAAAGCGGTGGACACGGAATCTCCTGTGCCATTGGACGCAAATACGCCTCCTTTAGACCAAGTGTGGTTAATGCTCACGCCTCCTGTAAAACTAAGATTTTTGGTCAGAAACGGTAAGAATCCAGATTCGGTAAGGTTTCGTGAAAATTGGTATTCAGCAAATAAGGTTCTTGCACGGGTGTCTTGGGCCAACCGGTTTACATCGGCGGGTGAACCCTGGATATCGCCATCGCTCCAGCTTTGGAACCAACGGGCCCGTAAAATATGGTTATTGCCTTTTTTTCCGCGGTACATCACATAGGGATCGATGTACATCATGGAATTTCTGAAATTGGTCAGTGACCCGGTACTCATGTTGTAAATGTTGGTGTCTGCATCCTGCCAGAAAAAGCTCTGACCTTCTTGCATGTACAATACATTTCCATTTAAACCAAAAGAAAGACCTTCCACACTTTTAAGCCGGAACCTCGTGTTAAAATTGACCCGGATGGATTTTTCATATTCACCTCGGTTAATCCTGGTGGAATCGAAATCAGGAAGGGTAGGAATTTGAGACTTTACAGGTTCGCCTCCTCTAAATCCGTCGTCCCATAGCGCTTGACCGCCCACCACAAAATCCATTTCCAATTTCTGGTCTTTGGTTTTGAAGATTCGGGAGTGATAGAAATTTGCCCCGGTTTTTAGCGGATTAAAGCCTGTCCAAGGGGTTTTGTAGGCATCCCTTGGGCGGTTCCATGTGCCAGCAAAGAAGGTGACTTTGGTTTCCGGTTTTGGACCCGGAAAGGCCGTTCGGATATTAATCACACCATTGGAAGCACCTGACCCATATAGCACAGAAGCTGCCCCCTTTACCACTTCAATCTGGTCCATGTTTTCCATTGGATAAAAACTCCACACGGGACGGCCGGCATCTCCACGAACCAGCGGCATGTCGTCAATTAATATCATCACCCGACTTCCCAATCCGGAGGAAAAACCTGAACCCGCCCTAATTTGGGGTTCGGCATCTACAATAGCCACGCCGGGAATTTGTTCAATCGCGGCTTCTGCACTTGTGGCATTTCTGTTTTGAACCAAACTAGGTTTGACCAAAGAAATGGAAACCGTTGATTCCTCTAATTTGGTAGGATTTCGACTTTCTGAGTACACTACCTCATTTAATTCCAAAGCCGACGGCTCCATATGGATATCTAAAAATAGAATTTCACCTGCCTTTAGGGTGACTTCCTTGGTTATTCTTGTAAATCCAACGGCGGAAAAATGGAGGTTGTAGGTTCCCGGGACATTTTCTAAACGATAAAACCCATTGAAATCTGAAATGGCACCCTTAATCGATGTTCCGTCGGGCACCTGGTTCTCTTGGCCTGGTTTGCTTAGATACACAGTAACCAATGGAATGGTTTCCTTGGTGGACGCATCAAAAATTTTTCCTTGTATGGAACCATTCTTGGTTTGTGCGATAAGAGGGTGGCAAAATAGACCGACCCACAACAGGCCGATCACCCACATGATATTTTTGCGCATGCGCTGTTGTCTTTGTTTTAGGTTACGAAATTGAGAATTTTTTTGAACTCTTCACTTTTTTTGGCCTTTCCATAGCCAAAGAATGAGCCCAATTCCCATTATACTTCAAGAAGTTTGTATGAAAACGAAAATCATAAAAATCATATTTACAAGTCTTTACTTCATGGAATAGACGCGGTTCTCTTTTAAAACCAGTCGTTTGAAGGTAGGGGTAAATACTTACGCTCATGTTCTTTTGGTAAATCCTTGGGATTAAAGGGTTGGATTTTTGCCCAACGCGCCACCAATCCACTGGCTTCTTTTTCGGTGCCATGCACATGTGAAAAATGTTGGGGTTGAAGCTGTTTTAATCCAGCTTCGAGCCACGGGATACCGCCGGAAATGGTGCCGCCCAGCCACCAAGGTAACGTGTATTTTTGCAATCCTGTGAGCCACAGCCTGGCACCGGGCGCAGGTGCATCATGGGTCACCCGATAACCATGCGGGGAGTACAATACGCGTTCTCCCGAGTCCGGCGTATGAAATTCGAAAAGACTATGTAAAAGGGCGTGGCCATACTTGCGAATTTGAATGGGGCCGGACGCCCAAGTTTTTACTTTTTTTTCCTTACCTAAAATTCGCTTTTCGCCCAATTTTTTTAGGGTGGGTGCATGAAAATGGTCGGTAAAGGGGTGAGAGATAAAAACCTCGAAGTCTTCCGGAAGCGCTCGGAAGCCAGGCTGGTAATCTGGTAAGGATTGTTTAGAGAACCAAGGAGCAAAATCGGTTTGTGCGCCCATGAGCCATGGATCAATGACCAAATGATGCGAACCATGTTTCACTAAAAAGGAGCTGTCTGCATTGAGCCTTCGCCATTCCATGTAGTCAGGATTTTGAAGGAAACCAAGGAATGAGGCTTGAAACTCTTTTTTGGTAGGCAGCATAGCCTGGTTTATTGGCCTTTTGTCTTTTTTCCATCATGGGAATACTAACACCGACAAACAATAGCGTCATGCCTAAGGCGCCAATCCCTGTCCACAGATACGCAGGGTTTGCCGCCATGGCAAAAAGGAAAATTCCCCACCAAAAGAGCAATTCTCCAAAATAATTGGGATGGCGTGAATAACCCCAAAGGCCCTTATCCATTGGACCTTCGCCATGTTGAAAATGGCGGAACCTATACATTTGTTCGTCTGCAATGGTTTCAATAATCACCGCAGATAACGTAATGGCAGCCGCCAAAAGATCGATGTAGTTAAGCGGGGCGTCGGATGGCCATGGATTTACCAAAGCGAGAAATGGTAAACAGCCGGCAAACACCAAAAGGGTAGGGAAGTAATGAATCCCAAGGAAAGACACGGTCCAATACCAAGCCCCGGTTTTTTTTCTAAAATCCACATAACGCCAATCTTCGTGCCTGAGTCCTTGCCAACTTCTGGCCCAGTTGAACGTGAGCCGCCAAGCCCAAAAACCCACCAAAACAGCCACGATTAATACCCTGATCCATGCCGCGCGCGTGGCTAAATCCATTTGTGGCGAAATGTCCGGATGCATCCAAAAACCTAAAAGAAAAGGCGGTGCAATGGACCAATAGGGATCATAAAAGGAAGAATTGTTGAAGCCAAGGGAAAAAATAAAAATAATCACGGTGGCCACCGTATCTAGAATCAGAACTTGCCATAGAGGATTCACCCCTTCTAAATAGGGCAGGGCCGTCCATGCCCCAAAAAATGCACCCACATAGGCGAGAAACATCCATAAAAAGGCTTGTGCACCTGCTTGTTTCGAGGTATATGTTCCCATGGTTATGCGAGTTGAAGTCCCAATTTTTCAATAAATCCCGGAATTTCAGGGAAGCGTTGACTTACATCTTCTAATTTTTCTTGGGGAGTATAAGGCGCACGGACTTTTTCTCTTACCCGGATTTCACAACGTAATTCCAGAAAATCATTTTTAAGTCGCTGACCTAAAAATTTTAAGACATCCAATCGGATTTGGTCGATGTCTGGCTCTTGGCCTTTATGGGTCAAAGGAAAAATGATCGTTTTCCCATCGGGTTGTAATTCCGGCTCGGCTTGAAGCAATATACTAGCCAGCAAGCTTCGGTCTTGTTCCCGTAGACTTTGTGCAAAATCCTTCCAGTATTGTTTTAGTTGGTCCACGTCCACCGGGGAATTCAATATGGGCACTGCGGCGGCCTCTTCTGCTTTTTTTTCGCGCAGTTGCTTGAGCGAAAGGGTGCGTGGTTGACTTGAGGTTTTTGTGTTAGTAGAGGAAGCTGCCTCTTCCGTTTTTTTTGCGGAAACAGCGGTGGCTGGAATTACAGGTGTTTGCACAACAGAAGCAGAAGGCGCCTGCATGGGATTAGTCGGTGGCGTTGTGGCTGCCGGTGGCGTGGACCTTGTTGCGGTCACAACTTGGCCGGTTTGCGTTTGTTGAAGGGTTGGGGGGGGCGTATTTCCTGCGGAAGGCCCTTGTCCCCCGGAAAAGCCCATTAATCTGGCGATGCGCAAAAGGGTGATTTCTACCAGTAATCTTTTGTTTTGAACCGTTTTATATTGGTTTTCAGCGCCATGCGATATTTCTAGTGCCTCTAGTAAAGCGGTTGAAGGTAAGGCTTCGGCTTGTCGTTGATAATGGGTTCTTGCCGTCTCTCCCACTTCCAGTAGCCGCGCTGTTTTTACATCTTGCACCATGAGCAAATTGCGAAAATGCTCAGATAAACCGGAAAGGAAATGCCCTCCCTCGAAACCGAGGTTTAGAATTTCATGTAAAGTGAGCATAAGGCCGGAACGGTCGCCTTGTTGCGCTTGATCGGTAATGGTAAAATAGTAGTCATGGTCCAGGATGTTCAGGTTGTCAATGACGTCCTTGTAACCAAAAGATTGGCCTGCAAAAGTGACAATACGGTCAAAAATAGACAAGGCATCCCGCAAAGCCCCGTCGGCCTTTTGGGCAATGACATGTAAAGCATCCGGATCGGCTTCGATATTTTCTTTTACAGCGATTCGGGCCAAATGACCGGCAATGTCGTCAATGGTAATTCGTCGAAAATCAAAAACTTGGCAGCGGGATAAAATGGTGGGCAGCACTTTGTGTTTTTCCGTGGTGGCCATGATAAAAATGGCGTGCTTGGGTGGTTCTTCCAAGGTTTTAAGAAACGCATTGAAAGCTTGTGAGGTAAGCATATGTACCTCATCGATGATGTAGATGCTGTATTTTCCAACTTGGGGCTGGATCCGTACTTGTTCGATAAGTTGTCGAATATCGTCCACTCCATTATTAGACGCTGCATCCAGTTCATGGATATTGAAGGAATGGGAAGTGTTAAAACCTTCACAAGACGCACACCGGTTGCAGGGCTCAATGGTCTCATTTAGATTTTCACAATTTAATACTTTGGCCATGATTCGGGCACAAGTGGTTTTGCCCACGCCCCTAGGCCCGCAAAATAAAAATGCATGGGCAATTTTACCACTCCTTACAGCGTTTTGCAGCGTTCCGGTAATGTGCAATTGTCCCACCACATCATCAAACGTCTGTGGCCTGTATTTCCTAGCTGATACAATGAAATCTTGTCCCATGTTGTGCTGCTTACTTTCACAAAGGTAACCAACCGAAGCAGAAATCATATTTGATTTTTTACCTTTTACAACCGATGGGCTTCTTGTTTTATGCCGGGTAAAAGGTGAGATCAGTTTAACTTTTGTTGAAAAGAAATAGGGGGCCTTTCTATGTCAAATTATTGGTAAATTCATGGTTCATTATGCAGGCTTTGCGGGAAAAACCTTACCTTCGGGGCTGTACATGCAATTCGCGTTTCCTTTAGCCTTATGGGGCTTACTGGCCTTAGCCATACCTGTGATTATCCATCTGATTTACTTCAGACGGCACCAAACCATTTTTTTTTCCAATACTCGTTTTTTACTGCAAGTGCAGGAGGAAAAGCGTACCAGAAACCAATTACGCCGCTGGCTTATTTTACTTTCTCGTTTGGGATTAGTAGCCATGGTGGTGTTGGCTTTTGCAGAACCACGCTGGCCGGGCGCATGGGATGCGGAGAAAAATCCGGGTGGCCGGGTGGTATCCATTTACATTGACAACGCCTATCCTATGGAGGCAGAAGGGGTTCAAGGTCCCTTGTTGGACCAAGCCATGCGCACCGCCACAGACTTAGTGGCAGCCTTACAGCCCAATGACCGTGTGCAAATCCTTACCAATGAATTCGGCCCGGAATCTTATCGCTGGCTTAATCCTGCAGAAGCTCGGCAACGTATTACCTCCATTGTTCCTACGCCACAGCATCGAAGCCTTGACCAAGTGCTGCTTCGCCAACAAGATCTTTTAACTCCTGAAGGAGGAGGCCGCGCCTTCCTTTTTTCTGATTTCAGAAAAGGCTTTGCAGAAGTTAATTCCCTGCCTTCGGATACGTTGAATCATTTTGCCCTTTTCCCTTTCGCACCCAATGAAATTAAAAATTTATATGTCGATAGTGTCTGGTTTGCCCAGCCGGATCGTTTACCCGGTGGTGAAGCGCAACTTTTTGCTCGGATTCAAAATATAGGTCCGGACCCTTACACGGATTTACCCGTACTTTTTTACCTGAATGGTGAACCCGCCACGCCTGCAACGGTGTCTATTCCGGCACAAGGTCAGGCAGAAGCTTTGTTTACTTTTCGCTTTCCCGAACCGGGATGGCACACCGCCACCGTAGAAGTGGAGGATGAAGCCCTGCGTTTCGATGATGCTTTCCATCTTGCTTTTCAGATACGTCAAGAAATTCGTATCCTCGAACTTTTCGGACCCCAAGCGCCGGATTATTTTCAACGGCTTTTTGGTAAAGATTCTCTTTTTTCCTTTCAAAGAATCCCTATCCAAAAACTTGATCAAGGGCAGCTGCCCCTGACCGATTTAATTTTGTTGCACGGGGTTCCAGACCCCTCTTCCGGTTTGCATGCAGCTTTGGGCAATGCAGTGGAACAAGGCGCTACGGTGGTAGTGCTTCCGCCTCAGCCATTTCAGTCCGTGGCTTACGCAGGTTTGGCCAACTTTGGCTGTCCTCTGTTGATGTTAAAGGACACATCAAAAACCAGTTTTGCCCCCATTACAGCAGAAAATCCATTTTTTGCCGATGTATTCGACCGCATAGATCCACGGATGGATTTGCCCAAATTTTCCCAAACCTTTGGCCTTCAAAAGACTTCGCTGGCCATAGAACAAGTGTACCTTAGGTTTTTAAATGGTAGTCCAGCCATGGCTGCTTATCCAAAAGGAAAAGGAAAATGGGTGGTCCTAGCGGCTCCCATGATGGAGCCCTTTTCCAATTTTTCAAGACATGCACTTTTTGTGCCCGTTTTTTACAAATTGGCCTTCCAAAGCATTCGTTCCTATCCTCTATACTTTTTCCTCGGCCAAACCCAAGGATTTCCTGCGCCTTCTCTTGCAGAACAGCAAGATCCGGTCTTTCAATTGGTACATACTCAATCTGGTCGAGGCTTTATTCCTGCCCGAAAAATGGTGGCTGGACAATGGACGCTTTGGCTGGATGACCAAGTGACCGATCCTGGCTTTTATTCCTTACAATTTAAAGAAAGCCTACATGCTATTTTTGCTTTGAATATTCATCGTGGCCAAGCCAATTTGCAACCCGTTCCTTCGGATCAACTGGTTGAATTATTCCAAAGCCAAGGCCTGCCTCATGTGGAAGTTTCGCCTTCTGCTTCAACCGCTGAAGCCATTCAAACGCTTAAAGCGGATGCCGGAACGGATTTATGGCGTTGGTTTGTGCTGGCTGCATTGGTTTTTCTACTTTGCGAAATGCTGCTCCTTCGATTATGGAAACCCTAAACTCCTCAGGTGCACTTACCCATGTGCAATGTGCTGATCCTCGCCATCCTAAATTCGGGCAACAAGGCTTTTTGTATTGGGAACATGGGAGATGCCTTGGTTTTTTTACCGAGCCGCAACCTGCGTTTGCACATGTACCTCATTGGAATGCCAAGGGCTATCAGGTGGCACCCGGTTTTTTTGATATGGGTCTTGCACTCGCGCCGCCTCAAAAGCCTTACAGTACTTCGCTTTCACCAGATCTTCAAGCCCTGGTAGAGGGGGGGTGGACTGGCGGTGTCGTGCTACCTTTGCCACCTTTTCGTACAGACCTTCCTTTGTTTCATCAAGGCTGGCAAAAAGCGCTTGATGCCACTGGTTTAAAGTTGATGCTCGCAGGTGCCGTTACATCAAATGAACATGCTTTGGCTCCTATTTACGAGATCGCATCATGGGGTACCAAGTTATTTTCACATGGAACGGCAACGTTAGCGGATTCGTTGCAACTCATGCATGTATTGGACTTGATCAAAGAGACTGGCGGATTGTATATGCATTTGCCCGGTGAACCTTCGCTTCATCCACAAGGTCAGGTGCATCCAAGTCCGTTAGGGATGTCCATGGGACTGGCCGGCATCCCGGAAGAAGCAGAATCCATTGGGATGTGGCGGGATATCCAAATGGCAAAAAAAACCGGACAACCTTTACATTGGTGGCAAATCTCTTCGGCAGCGCACTTGAATTTGCTTGATGAGGCCAAGGCTTATGGCATTACAGCAGGGGTTTCTGCAGCTCATTTATGGTGGAACGACCAGTCCATCGAAGGCTATGCGGTTCACCGAAAACTAATGCCGCCACTGCGCACAGAAAAGAATCGTTTGGCCTTGTTGAAGGCAGTTGAAGAGGGCAAATTCGCCTGTATTACTTCTGGGCATATGGGTTGGACTACGACCGAGAAACAGGCTCCTTTTACCTCGTCTCCTTTTGGAGCGCACACCCTCCGCAGCAGTGCTTTGGCCGTCTTGGATCTTGCACAAACAGGGGCATTGTCAATGAAACATGCCATTCAAACGCTTGCATACGGACCGAGAGATTTGTTGAAAATAGAGCAACCTCAATTCCTAGAAGGTGCACCAGCGCATTATACCTTGTTTTCAACAAACCAGGCGACCCATTTCCCTCCTTATGAGGGTTATGTGGCAGGCGATGCCAACCCTTGGGCCGGAACCACACTCCATGCGAAAATAGCTGGCGTGTGGGTGGATGGCGTGTTTAAAGGACAAAACCTTGATTTACAAGGATAAAGTTTAATCCGGACGTTTAATCCACAAAGTTGGGCCAACCTTTTTTAAGCAGTCCTAAGGCTTTTTGATAGGCAGGATCAGCCTCATTGACCACTTCAAAAAATGCATCTCTGCCATACAGGTGCTGGGCGACCAATGCCAAAAGTCGGGTTTCCATCCATGACCGACTGGTTTCTATTTCTTTGTTTTCTGCCGTAATGCCTTTGGCCTTGCAGGCCTTTAAAAACTCTGGCCAGAGCTGCACTCCAACCTTGAATTTTTCTTTAAATGCCTGAAAGTTGGGATATTCTGCCATTAGTTTTTCCCGTTGGCCATCCACAAAGGAAATGGAAAAATCGTATAACATGTTTTTCCTGGAAACTTCTGTTAGAAAATCGGTCAAAAAACTGGTATCCAGCGGGATAAAGTAATCCGGCATGATACCCCCACCGCCATACACAATGCGTTTTTTTCGTGTTTTATATTGTAATGAATCCGGAAACTTGATTTGGTCGGGTTGGGTAAGTTCTCCATTTCTGAAGCGCCCATAGAGGTCTTCGAAGTATTTTTCTGTTCCACCATCATAAGGGGCTTGAATAAACCTTCCGGAGGGCGTGAAGTACCTCGCAGTGGTCAAACGAATGGCCGAACCATCGGGTAGGGGGAAGGTGTTCTGAACCAATCCTTTTCCAAAAGATCGCCGACCGATTATTACCCCACGGTCCAAATCCTGAATGGCCCCACTCACAATTTCAGAAGCGGAAGCTGAACCTTCATTAATAAGCACCACGACTCGTCCTGTTTCAAATCCACCGCGCATAGTGGCTTTATAGTCCGTTCTTTTCTCTGTGCGGCCCTCTGTGTACACAATCAATTCGCCGGATTTCAAAAACTCATCTGCCAATTCTACCGCCGCATTTAAATAACCTCCGGCATTGTCTTGAAGATCTAAAATGAGATCGTAGGCACCTTGGGCTTTCAATTTGGACAAGGCTTCTTTAAATTCACGAACGGTGGTTTCGGAAAAGCGATTGAGCTTGATGTAACCAGTAGTCGGTGATGCCATGTAGGCAGCGTCTAAGCTGAATACAGGAATTTTATCTCTTGTTACAGTAAAGTCCATGGGTTTTTTCTCGCCCCTGCGTAAAATACCCAATTTTACTTGTGAGCCTTTGGGCCCACGCAACCAACGGTACACGTCCTGGTTGGAGATGGGGCGCCCGGCAATCAAAGTGTCGTTGATGCGCACTATTTTATCGCCCGAGCGAATCCCTACTTTTTCCGAAGGCCCCCCTGAAATGGGACTGACCACCAACAAAGTGTCGTTGTGTATATTGAATTGAATGCCAATGCCTTCGAAATTTCCAACCAATTGCTCTTCCGACGCTTTTAGTTCTTTTAAAGACAAATAGTAGGAGTGGGGATCCAGTTCTTTTAAAATGGCACGGATTCCATTTTCTGCCGCCTCATCCATGTCTACCGGCTCCAAATAATAGTTTTGAAGAAAGTAAAATAAAACTTCCATTTTTTCTCTTGGATTGGGCGTGGGTTGGGCCCAAATACCTAAAGTAAAACAGGAAAGAAGGAGACTAATCCCTAATTTTTTCATACGTAACTATCTTGTAAAGTCTTCAAATATACAAGGCTTGCCCTTGTTTCGTAATTTTTTTACTTCTCTTTAACGTGGATGCTGCGTTTTTGGTGCGCGGGCTTGCAAAAGACTGTATCCAATGACGGCGGCCAACATTAAAAGGCTACCAAGGTAAAACCATAGGGTTAAAGTTTGGTTTTCGTTGAACAACAGGGCGGCCAAGATAAATCCATAGACGGGTTCAAGGTTAATGGCCAAAACTATCGAATACGCTGTAAGTCTTTGCAATAATTGAATGGTGAGGGTAAAAGTAAAAGCGGTGCAAATGGTTCCTAAAATGAGCAACCAGAACAAATCCATGCCTTCGGGTATGGCAGGCAACTGGCCATGTTGACTAAAGAAAAACGCACCTGTGACCAAAGCGGCACCCACCATTTCCCAAAGACATACCACCAATTCATCGGCTTTGGTTAAGGATAATTTTCGGTTCATGAGGGTAAAAACCCCTGCCAAAAATGCGGAAAGCAGCCCCATGTACAAACCATGTGAAAATCCCGCTTCTACATTTAAAATGAGGCCCAAAGCAAAAATGATGACTAGGCCAAGGCCGGGTTCCAGCCAAGTCAGTTTTTTTCTGAACACCAGAGGTTCCAGTAACGCCACCAATAAAGTATTGGCAGAAAGCGAGGCTAAGGTGATAGATACATTTGAAATTTTAATGGCATGGAAAAAGGTGACCCAATGCAATCCGACTACCGCACCGGTCAACAGTGCGCCTGCCAAAATTTTCGGGGGTAGAGCTCCGGTTTTTCGCTGCCATGCCAACACAGGCAAAAGGGCCATACCAGCAATAACGACACGCCAAAAAACCAAAGCAGAAGAATCCAACTGAATTAAATGACCCAAAATACCGGTAAAACCTAGAATAAAGACGGTAAAATGAAGGGCCACCTGGTCCTTGAAGGCTTGCGAACGTAGCATGCGCAAAGGTGGATATTTTCCTTGGAATCTGGTGTTCTTTTTGTTTCCTGAAAGCTCCTAAAAGGAGGTATTTATCCTCTGGCCTGTCTGGAATATTCCCAAGTAGCTACGGCCGCTGCGGTAGCTACATTTAATGAATGTTTGCTGCCAAATTGAGGGATTTCTAAAGCCCCATCGCAATGTTGCAACGCTTCTTCCGAAACACCATCTACCTCATGTCCCAAGATAAGCAAGGTGGGTTTTCCCTCCGGTAACCAATCGGAAAGTGATTGACTGCCATGGACTTGTTCCAAAGCAAGAATATGATAACCTTGGGTTTTCATCTCTTTTAAATAAGTTGGCAGATCCGAGATGGCGTTCCAAGGCACTGTTTTTTCTGCCCCCAAAGCTACTTTAGCCAAATCCGGTCTGGGCGGCACCGGCGTGAAACCCGATAAATCCAAACCTTCTATTCCAAACACATCAGCTAACCGAAACAAGGCGCCCACATTTTCAGCGCTTCGAATATTTTCCAACAACAGCCGCAGTGGAATGCGCGGCGTTTCCGAAGAATGAGTCTGCCTTTCGGCCATCAATTCACGTAAACTTTTCTTTTGCATCCTTCCTTTTTTGCAAAAATCGGGATATCCTGACGATTTCGTAAATTTACCCCTTAATCTATTTTTGGGGGTGAACGAACAACCACAAGATCATCAGGGCAAGGAAACGCCCATGATGAAACAGTTTAATGAGATAAAACGCCAATATCCGGATGCTTTACTGCTGTTCCGAGTGGGCGATTTTTATGAAACTTTTGGTGAAGACGCCATTAAAGCCAGTCAGATTTTAGGTATTACCCTCACCAGCCGTTCCAATGGTTCCTCAAAAATTGAATTGGCCGGAATTCCTTTCCACGCCTTGGATGCGTATTTGCCGCGTCTCGTTCGCGCCGGCTTGCGTGTGGCCATTTGTGAACAACTCGAAGACCCCAAACTCACTAAGAATATTGTAAAACGCGGTGTTACCGACTTGATTACGCCAGGCTTAGCCATCGGCGACCATGTATTGGAAGCACGTTCAGATAATTTTCTTTCTGCCTTGGTTCAAGGTGCCGACCAACAATGGGGCATTGCCCTCTTGGATATTTCTACCGGCCGGTTCATGGCCGGACAAGGGGATGAAACATTTGTTCGCCAAGTGGTGGGAACCTTTCATCCCAAAGAAATGATTACCTCTCGGACTTCCCGGGATGTAGCCGGTTCATTGGCCCAACAACTGGCTTTTCAATTTTTAGAGCCTTGGATTTTTGAAACCGATTACGCCAGAGAGCAAATTGGTTTGCAGTTCGGTGTGGATGGATTAAAAGGGTTTGGGATTGACCATTTACCCTTGGCCATCACATCCTGTGGTGCCATTTTACATTATCTTAAAACCAGCACACACCAACGACTGGATCACCTGGATACCATTCGTCGTCTCGACCATGAAGGCGTACTTTGGATGGATCCGTTTTCCGTGAAAAACCTGGAATTGGTGGGAAGCCAAGGCACTTCTCTGGCTGAGGTACTCGATGAAACCATCACACCCATGGGCGCCCGTATGCTCCGCCGGTGGTTAATGCTCCCTCTGGCACAGCAGGATAAAATTCTCCAAAGGCAAGAAGTGGTGGCTGCCTTGATGAAAAAACCCGATGAAGCAAACGTCCTAAGAGATTGCCTGGGCGACATTGGCGACTTGGAACGACTTGTGGGAAAAATGGCCACAGGACGTCTTATTCCCAGAGAGTTACCCCGTTTGGCACAAGCCATAGATGCAACCAGAAAACTCAAAACTCTCCCCATTCCGGAGGTCCAAGACTGGTTAAAGCAGGTGAAACCCCTTGAAGCAACCGCTGCCCGCATTCACAAAGAAATTCGCCCTGACGCTCCTGCAGCCCCGGGCAAAGGCCCCATTTTTGCAGAGGGCGTCGATGCGACCTTAGATGAATTGCGCCAGTTGGCCTATAGTGGGAAAGACCAATTGATCGCCATGCAGCAGGAAGAAACAGAGCGGACAGGTATTACCTCCTTAAAAGTTGGATTCAACCATGTGCATGGCTATTATTTTGAAGTAACCCACGCCCATAAAAATAAGGTGCCGGCAGATTGGATTCGCAAACAAACCCTGACCAGTGCGGAGCGGTACATTAACGAGTCTTTAAAAAATTACGAAGAGAAAATTTTAGGGGCGGAAGAAAAAATTCTGGCCATTGAAACCCAATTGTTTCTTCAATTTGTAGAAGATTTACGGGCGGTGGTGCCCACCTTGAAGCAGCAAGCCGAATGGTTGGCTGGCTTGGATTGTCTCCAAAGTTTTGCACATTCTGCAGAGGAATATGGGTATAGAAGACCGGAAATCCATGACGGTAAAAGCATTGTGATTACAGGAGGCAGGCACCCCGTTATTGAAAGACGTTTGCCTGTAGGTGAGCGGTATGTGACGAATGACATCCAATTAGACGATAAACAGCAACAGATTTTGGTGATTACCGGGCCCAATATGTCGGGTAAGTCGGCGCTGTTGCGCCAGACCGCTTTAATTGTTTTGATGGCACAGATGGGTTCTTTTGTACCTGCGGAGACCGCCCGACTTGGCATTTACGACCGGATTTTTACGAGGGTCGGAGCCTCCGACAACCTGAGCGAAGGTGAATCCACATTTATGGTGGAAATGAACGAAACGGCTGCCATTTTAAATAATGTCTCCGACCGCAGCCTGATTCTATTGGATGAAATTGGGCGAGGCACCTCCACTTACGATGGCATATCGATTGCTTGGGCCATTGTGGAATTTTTGCACGGTTTGGATGCCCTTCGTCCGCGTACCCTTTTTGCCACACACTACCACGAGTTAAATGAACTGGAAGGCCGTTTGAATCGGGTGAAAAATTACCATGTTTCAGTCAAAGAACACCAAAATAAAATCGTATTTCTGAGGAAATTGACGCCGGGTGGTTCGTCCCATAGTTTTGGAATCCATGTGGCACGAATGGCTGGAATGCCCAAGGCCGTGGTAAAAAGAGCGCAAGATATTTTAGTAGACCTGGAAGCAGCACGGGCGACTCACCAAGGTTTCGCACAGCAGGTACAAGCCCCGGTTCAGTTAAGCATGTTCCAGCTGGATGACCCGGTTTTAATGAACATTCGGGAAGAATTGGCGTTATTGGATATAAACACACTTACGCCGGTTGAAGCTTTGCTTAAATTACAGGAAGTCAAAAGAATGGTAGGTGGATAAATGTGATTGGGATATGGAAAACATGGCACAGGCTGAAGCATGGATGCGAGAAGGGAAATGGGCAGAAGCTTATCAGGCGTTTGCAAAATGGCAGCATCCGGAGGCACTACTTTATCAAACCATTTGTCTTACCCGGCTTCAAAAACCTGAAGAAGCGCTGGCATGTATCAACCGTGCCTTAGAGCTTCAACCCCAAGAAGCAGATTTTTTATCCGAACGTGGTGTGGTTTACCTACACATGAAAAAGCATGCCTTGGCACTGTTGGATTTCGATGCGGCTGTACATCTTCAACCCGACCGCCCTTACCGTTATGCCAGCCGGGCTTTTATGAAAGAAGCCGCCGGAGACTTGCAAGGCGCTGTAAAGGATTATGAAAAAGCGTTGGCGCTGGATCCGGAAGACGCGGTGGTGCATAACAACCTTGGCCTATTATTAGAGAAGTTGGGTCGGAACCAGGAAGCGCGTTCTAACTTTTCTAAAGCAGATGCGCTCCTGAAATCTTTTCCCATGCCAGCCCCTCCATCCGAACCATCCCCGTCTGCGGAAGAAGTCCCTCAGGAAAAGACCATGGGCCAAATCCTTAAAGAAACCATTGGAACCCGACAAGGAAGGGCGGAGTTTTTCCGTTGGATGACGCGTTCCTTTTCCAAAAAATAAACCTGGAGAAAGTTTTGCCGGCCTAATGATTTAAAACCAAAAGGGCAAAAAGTTTCGCTTTAAAGAAATCCAACACCTCATTTTCCCTTTAAGATGTCGCTATAACTGCATAAAAAAAGGCTCTCTGAGGAGCCTTTTGAAATATTATTCTGCTTTCTTTTTCTTTTTACCTACCGCATCGAGGTTAAAGGTTAAAGTGAACCTTAAGGCATTGGCCAATGGGTTGTTTCTGGCCGTGGGAATAAGGTAAGAGAAATCTAGTCCAAATACATTATACCTTAAACCCGCGCCAAGGGTAAAATACTGTCTGTTTCCTTTTTGTGGAGATTCATAGAAAAACCCACCACGAACGGCCAGCACTCGGTTATACCAATATTCTGTTCCTACGCTCCACACAAATTCATCCATTTCTTCGCGGAAACCGAAAGGCGCATCCCAAAGAGAAGTAACCATTCCCACAAGCACAGACTGGCTACGGTCTCCTCCACGAATAATGGCAGTATCAGCAGCCCCCGGAGCTGGAATGTAATCCGGTGTTGGAACCAATAATTTGGAGGTTTCTACGTAAAGTCCGATTGAGTTGTACTCATCAATTTGGATGGTACCACCACCACCCAAACGGAGGGTAATGGGAATCCAATCCGAAGCGCTTGTTCCACCAAAGCGGATTTTGGAACCAATGTTTTGGACAGACACACCAAACCGCCAGGTTACATTGCGGTCGAATAGTTTTTTGTCGGCATTTTGATAGTAAAAGCCAAAATCTCCGGCCCCGGCAATTCCCGGTTCTGTGGCCACACCACCCACAAACTGACCAAGGGTGAGGTTGGAATAGATGAAGCGGAAAGCTACCCCCACACTCCATTTATCGGATAATTTGAAGGCGCCACCTACATCTGCAGAAAGTTCATGTGGGTTATAGTTCCCCACAAAAGTTCCTGTTTCTGTGGTGAAGCTAATATCTCCTAAAGAGAAATAGCGCAGAGAAGCGCCAAGGGTAAAGCGTTCATTTAATTTTTTGTACCCTGCCATATAGGCGAGGTTGATGTCTGGTACCAAATTGCGCAACCATGGAGAATAGGAGACGCCAAGGGCCATGTCTTTGTCTACAAAGCCGAGTTTGGCCACATTCCAGTGCATGGCATGCATGTCTGCTTCTGTAGCGACTCCTTGATCGGCCATTCCGCCGGCCCGTGCTTCCGGCCCAATGACTAAAAAGGGGACAGAAGAGGTTACGGTACGGATACCGGCAGCATCATAAGCAGTTCCAATATCAGTTTGGGCACCAAGAAAATGTACAGGGGTTCCTGACAGTAAGGTGGTTAAGAGTATTATACTTGATCGGCTAAATCGCATGAGTCTGATGTGGTCGTGTTGCAAATATAAGGGTGCAGTCCCAATAACAGCAAATTTGAGTTCTTATTGTTTAGCGAATATAGATAATTCTTGCGGCAGTTTCCAAGACTTCGCCTTGTGGCGTGGTGAGTCTTACATGGGCTACATACACCCCAGCCGCTACTTCTTCGCCCGATTCCATTTTTCCATCCCATTGGAATCTGGTTTCTCTAAATCCTTCCGGTGTTCCTTCGTAACGCATGGAGGTGATTTTTCGTCCATCTAAACCTTGAATATCAAGTTCCATTTTTAAGAAGTTCCCTGCTAAATTATGTTGAAAGGCAAAAGTGGTGCTTTCTCTAAATGGATTTGGATAAGCTTCTAAAGAAAGCATATGCGCCTTGTCGTTGGTTACGGCGAAGGTGAGCGTTTTCCGACTCAAATTATTGCACCCATCCCAAACCTCGAGGGTGACTTCATGAAATCCGGGGGAAAGCTTGGGTAAAGGATATCTAACCGTTCCGCTTTGGTAGGTATTCAGCGACGCTTGATACATTTCATTCAAGGTAATGGCATTGGCCACATCTCCATCGATGATGAGTAGCAGGTTATGTCCAATGGCCGCTCCAGCGGTGTTTACCCCGCTTTCATCTGAAATCTCCGCATAAAGAATGGGTTGGTCATGGGCAATGCCTCCTTCCGAAAACTGGTCATCGTTTAAGAAAAGAGAAATATCTGGTCCCTGCGTATCGCCTCCGCAATTTTCAGATGCTCCGCCAAGTTGGAATCCCCTGTAATATCCGTGGGCATCGGTCACCCCGTTTTCTGCATAATAAGAGATTTTTCCTTCGCCCATAAGGTAATTGATGTCCAATGGAATTTTGAAAGTTACTTCCCATTTTCCTTGGACTACGGAAACCTTTCCACGAAAAACTACGCTATTCTGCATACGGTAATTGAGCGGTTGGGACCCCGGGTCGTTGCCTCTGGTCTGGAGGGTAACCGCCTTGTCAAACACCGTGATAAACAGATTTCCATTGAATTGTGACAACAAAACAGAGTCTCTGTCCGCAATTCTTCCAGAAAGTTTTACAATGTCTGTGGCACGTAAAGTGTCGGTAAATGCTGGTGCGCCCGGACCCGTGTAGGTGCCATTGATGCTATCTGTAAGCACAAGGTGCATGGGCGAAGCCAACCGCATGGCCGGGTCTCCGAAAAGCACAATGTTCTGTTCACCACCATCGCAGGGACATTGCCTGGCCCGAAGCTGAATATCTCCAAGCCTTTGCGCATTGGTGGTCTGAGCCTCCCAACCGTACATCCCATTGAATAATTTGGTTTGAAACCTTGGAACCACCGTGATGGCCCTGGTGGTGGAAAGCAGCGCAACACTTCCTTTGTCTGATCTTAGCAGCATACGTTCACCGGCCGACACAAACGCCGGATCATCGAATCTGGTAAATGTACAGGTAGCGGTGGTGACGAAAGACAAATTGTTGAGGTTGTCCCAATTTTCAATGTCGTCAATTTGAAGCACCCTTTCTCCCGTCAAACCTTGTTCTCCTCCATGGCCAATGAAGTTCATGTGGAGGGTTCCTCGGTTCATGCGGTTGTTTAAATAGGTTTTGGCGTCCGGATAACGTTGACCTGCATTGCTGGTTTGTACAAATGCATCAATGTACACCCTATCTATGTTCCATACAGGTGCCACCCGATCAAGGGTGTCTGCCACGCGCTCATTTTCGTCCACAAACTGCCGCTCCCAAGTGGCATCCATGTCATCCGCAAATAAAGTGACCCAGTTGCGCCACTCGCCTAAACAGGCTTGGTCTTCGGTATAATGTTTGATTTTATCAACCACGCCTTGCGCTTCTGCTAGGTTCGCCGCAGGAATTCTTCCAACCGCCAAGGAAATTGGGTCATTATAATTGACAATACCTACAATGTTATTGGGACTGAAATGCACAAAATAATAATCGCTTGGGTTGGAATTACCGCTTCTTGAACTGGATTCCCGGGTTTGAAACGTAGGTACTAAGGAACCTGAAAATCCATTTAATCGGTTTAAATGCGGTTTATAATCGTACGATCCATCGCCAAACAGTAAAAGATATTTAGGATGGTCTAAAGGATGAATTTCTGTATACGTCCTTACAAAATCTCTAATGGCAGTGGGATCTTGGCGACCTGCAGAAAACTCATGATAAATTTGGTCTGTGGTAACGGTATGAATGAGTAGGCCTTCTCTTTCAAAATGAAAGTCTGCCAATGATTGCGCAGCTGAGAGCAAAGACGGATGGGTTACAATAAGCATGTCCGGTGCAGGTGTGCTCGAAACAAGGCTTTGAAGGTCTTGGTTCTTTACTTCTCCAATGTAGGCGGATGTTTTAATGTTACTTTCATAAAAGGCAATGTACGTGCGCAAGGTATCTTGGTTGGCTCGGAACCAGGTGTAGCCGGTTTCGGTTTGTAAGGCTATGGCTTTAACTGTGGTGGGTGTGGTTACGTCCCAAACGCGGTACCCTGCAGCGCCAGAAAGTCTAAATTCCGTCAATCCAAAGCTGCTGGCATCCCGAAAGGTGAGACCTGCGGCTCCTACCACCAAGGATTGGCGGTATTGTAGGGTGATGTAATCCAACCAACCGGTACGATCCTCGCCGCCGGAGGTGGGCTGGGTTCGGGTGATGCGTACTTGTGCTTGGCTGCCACTTAGGTTTGTCGTTCCCTGAATGAGACCATTGGAGAAAAAATTACAGGAGTAACAAGGCGGGACTGAGGAAATATTGGCTTCTCCAAGCAATTGATTGTTTACCCTTAATTGAAAAATGGAAGAGCAAGACACGCATCTTGCTGCTAGCCGAACCGTCACTTTAGCAGGAGAGGTCGGCACAGGCAGATACAGGGGAAGACTAAAGGTTTGATCGTTTTGAAACGAAAATACTTCTCCATACCACTCTCGTCCACTGAGCGTTAAATTGCTGGTTTCCTGTTCATAATGTGCAAAGGCATCTCCTTGATTGGTGATGGTGTCAGGATTTTGGGTCAAGAGATTTTGGGTGGACATGCGCAGTCCATTGGTGCCCAGGGTCAAATAATAATAGGTCGTATCTGCATAGAGATGTCTTTCAAAAGTAAATGCACCATTAGCAAATCTCCACCGGTTCGGGCTTTCTCCATAAAACAATGCACGGTCACCTGGACCAAATTGCCCATCTCCGCCATCCTCCATGAACATGGGGAGCTCCGGTAAATCGCGATAACGCGCCACGCTGTTTCGTTCCGGTTCCATGCCACCTTGCCGACCATGCAGTTTAAGGGAACTACTGGGAACCGTACCCGATACAATGCCTGCATTAAGGAGTTGTGCGTAGGTCACACTGTAAATTCCATCCTCCGTTACGCCAAAACGATACCATTTTCCTTGTGAGAGAACGGATGCCGGCAGGCTTTGCTGGGATTTCTCTTGCTTCTGCTGTGGGTTTTGCTCCCAATTAAGTTCTGCCTCAATCGCATATTCCCACTGCCCATTGCTCCACCTTACTGCAGGCGTACGAATGGCAGCCATCGGGTTTCCACGGTTTGTCCAGGTTTGTAACCCAAATGACCTAGAGTTTAAATTTTCTGACTTCCAGTATGCGGGAGGTGTAGGTAAGGGAGCCCAACGTGTGACGGTGAGTTCCGCACTTTTAATAGGAATACTAGTAGGAAAACCATGATAAAGGATGGGAAAACCATCTTCATTTATTTCTATATCTGAAGTTTGGCCTTTTAGCCAAAAATCCAACACTTCGTCAGGTGATTTTGAAGCACTTTGAAGGGTAAGCACGGCAGAATGTTTTTGTGCTGAAACAAGGTGTATGCTTCCCCAAAAAACAACAAATAGAAAACCCAGTATAGCTTGCTTCATGCGTGGAAAAACGTTCATTTCACAAATTTATTGCAAATGGGCCAAACATCTTGAAAAAAAGGGTTAAAAGAATAATGGCAATTAATATTCTGTAAATCAAGCGTTTATTTAAATTTCATTTTCTTTTCATGTAAAAAAAAGCATGGAATCACGCAAAAAAGCACTTTGTATTGTATTCCTTTTGTATTTTTGAACGTTGGACAGATAAACAACAACTATGCGCAAGCGCTTTTTCCTCCTGCTGCTTTACATATCAGGTTTGTTTTTCGCTTCCGGGACAGATGTTCAGGCTCAGGATGCGCAATTCACTCAATTTTATGCAAATCCCATCTACTTGAATCCTGCATTTGCCGGTTCTGTGCGATGTGCTCGTTTTGCCTTCAACTCCCGTCTGCAATGGTCTGGTATATCCGGTAATTATAGAACCTACGCCGCCTCCTATGACCAACACTTCGACGCCTTACAAGGCGGAGTTGGTTTTCGCATTATGCGTGATGAAGCGGGACAGGCGACTATTACTTCGCACAATGTAGCAGCGACTTATTCTTATTTAATTCCTATCAACAGAAAAATCAGCCTTCGCGTAGGTGCAGAGGTCGGACTTTTCCAACGTTCATTAAATACCAATAACCTCACTTTTGGTGACCAAATCGATGACCGCTATGGCTTCGTTTACGCCACCCAAGAGGTTTTTGATAATGATGAGAAGTTGTTCGTTGATTTCGGTGCGGGCGCTGTTTTATACAACCAAATTTTTTATGGTGGTGTGGCCGTTCATCACATTACCCAACCCAATGAAGGTTTTCTTGGGTCGAGCCGTTTACCTTTTAAATTGACCACCCACTTCGGTGCAATGATACCTATTGGTAAGCGCAGAAAATATGCCGGTGAAGCGTTCATTTCTCCCAATATTCTTTTCCAACTGCAACAATCCTTTTACCAGTTAAATGTGGGTGTTTACGCCGGAAAAGGACCTATTGTTGGGGGGCTTTGGTACAGAAACAATGATTCTTTTATTGCCTTGGTTGGACTTCAGCGTGGTTTGTGGAGATTTGGATACAGCTACGATGTTACGATTTCTCGTTTAACCAATGCTACCGCAGGTTCTCACGAATTTTCGTTGGGATTCCAGTTGCCATGTCGCCGACCTAAGCGCAGGTTCAGAACAGTGGTTTGTCCCTCTTTCTAACCTCTTTACAATAATTAATACGGACAAAGCGTTATCTTTGTGCATAAACTAACGCCAGTATGAAAATTTTTCACGGCAGTCTTTTTCTCACTAGTGCTTTACTTCTCGCTTCCTGCGGGAAAAAGCAGTTCTCTTCCACCACCGGTTGGACGTACAACGAAAAACAAAATGGTGGCTTTGAAGTCGTTCCCTACATCGAACAAGAAACCGGTCCCGGACTGGTCTTTATCGAAGGGGGTACCTTCGCCATGGGAAGAGTGGAACAGGATGTATTGTTTGAACACAATAATCCGGTGCGTCGTGTCACGGTTTCTTCTTTCTATATGGATGAAGCAGAAGTGACCAACCTCGCATATTTGGAGTATCTGCACTGGTTGCAAAGAGTTTTCGGGGAAGATTACCCCGAAGTTCTGCGCAAAGCGTTGCCAGATACACTGGTTTGGCGTTCTCAATTGGGCTTCAATGAGCCATACGTTGAAAATTACCTTCGCCACCCTGCTTACAATTTTTATCCAGTAGTAGGTGTCACTTGGGTGCAAGCCAACGATTTCTGCGCTTGGCGTACCGATAGGGTGAATGAGCAAATCCTTGTTCGCGAAAGGGTTCTTAACCACAACCCCGAAGAGCAAATTGGTGAAGAAAACTTCAACACCGAGGCTTACCTCGTGGGTCAATATCAATTAGGCTTCAATGATAAAGGTCAGCCGACCAACATTTTTACAGGTGAAGCACGTATCGTTCGGATGGAAGATGGTATCCTTTTACCTCGCTACCGCCTCCCAACAGAAGCTGAGTGGGAATATGCAGCCCTTGCTTTGGTTGGAAACACAGATCCCTCCACAGACCGTGAAATTGTTAAACAACGCCGCCTTTATCCATGGAACGGCCATATCGCCCGTAACCCCAACGATAAGTTCAAAGGAGATTTCCTTGCCAACTTCCGTCGTGGACGTGGTGACCTTATGGGAGGTGCCGGCCGCTTGAATGACATGGCTGACATCACCGGTCCAGTTTACAAATACTGGCCCAATGATTTTGGTCTGTATAACATGCCCGGTAACGTATCTGAATGGGTGATGGATGTATACCGTCCTTTGTCCATGATTGATATGGATGAGTTTCGTCCCGTTCGTGGAAACGTTTTCAAAAGAAAGCTACTTGATGCAGACGGCATGATCGAAGCTAAAGATACCTTGGGTCGCATTCAATATGTGGATGTAGATACCAATGCTAACCGCAGAAACTATAGCCGCGCTTCCTATCTTGACGTAAAAGACGGAGACTATACCTCTTCTATTTACTATGACAACGAAGGGTTTCAAGACCCAGCTAAGTCCAATGAATTGATGTATGAATTCGGTGCGACCTCTTTGATAAACAATAAAGCCCGTGTGGTTAAAGGGGGCAGCTGGAAAGATGTAGCTTACTGGTTGGTTCCCGGAACTCGCCGATTCATGGATGAGGAAACGCCTGCAGACTGGATTGGTTTCCGTTGTGCCATGGACCGCGTTGGTTCACCCATTGGTTTAGGTAAAAACACCCGCTATCAACACCGTGGAGGGCAGCAATATCGCAAAGAAGACAAGCGATAATTTCCTATCAAAATCTTAACTGAAAACCGGTGCCTGCGCATCGGTTTTTTTATTTTAAGCAGCATTCAAAAACAAAATGGAGGGATAGAGGTTTTTTTGGAGATGACACCAAAAACAGCGTTGCTTTGGTTCCGTAATGACCTTAGGTTAGACGACCATCCCGTATTGGCGGGCTTGCCCGATTCCATCGAGGCCTTATTGCCTGTATATGTTTTAGATCCAAGGCAATGGGCCCCCGATGCCTTAACTCAAATTCCGAAAGCCGGCCCACATCGACTGCAGTTTTTATTGGAATCATTGAAGGATTTGAAGCAATCTTTACAATCCTTGGGTAGCGACTTGCTCATTCGTGTTGGACATCCTGAAGAGGTTATTCCCTCTTTGGCTGAGGTTTGGGATCCCGATGTGATATTTTTTGAAAGGGAAATAGCGCCGGAAGAGCGTGAGGTTGAAGTTCGGTTAATGGACCAGGTGAAATCTCGTTGGTTTATAAAGACTTACTTTACTAAGTCTTTGTTTCACCCGTTGGATTTGCCCTTTCCTTTAGCTGATCTCCCGCATGTTTTTACCCAGTTCAGGAAAAAAATGGAGGTCCATTTTCCTGTTCGTACTACGATGCCTGCGCCGGGTCATTTGCCTTCGCTTCCCACCCATTTTCCCTTTGGTGAAGTGCCCGAATTGAAAGAGCTTATCTCAGTTCCAGCGCCGACCCTCCATCCGGCTTCGGCCTTTCCATTTAAAGGAGGGGAAAAGGCCGCCCTACAAAGGTTAAACGATTTTATTTGGGAGCGACAGCTTTTATCTACCTACAAAACCACACGAAATGGCTTGCTAGGTGAATCTTACTCTTCCAAACTCAGTGCTTGGCTTAGTTTGGGTTGTTTGTCTCCCAGAAGGGTTTTTTCAGAAGTGCGCAAGTATGAAGCCCAGCATGGAGCCACGGATGAAACCTATTGGTTAATTTTCGAACTCCTTTGGCGTGATTATTTTCGGTTTGTGATGATGCGGTACGGCGCTGCTCTTTTTAAAAAGGGAGGCATTCAAGACAAGCCTATGTCCTTAGGATTCAATGCCCGTGCCTTTGACCTATGGAAAAAAGGCCGAACAGGCGATGCATTTATTGATGGATTCATGCGTGAACTGTGGCATACCGGATTCATGAGCAATAGGGGACGTCAAAATGTAGCCAGCTATTTGGTGCACCATATGGGTTTGGATTGGCGTTGGGGCGCGGCATGGTTTGAATATGCTCTTATCGATTATGATGTATGTTCCAATTGGGGAAACTGGGCGTATGTAGCCGGAGTAGGCAATGATCCGAGGCCCAATCGTATTTTTCAACCCGAAAGACAATCCGGGATGTATGATCCTACCGGCGAATTTCAACAGTGTTGGGCTGCGTATCCTGTTTAAGGGTGTTGCGAGATTTTTTGCTCACCAAATACACCCCTGTAAAAATGAGCATGGAACCCGCAATCAAAAAACCTGTGAGTTGGTCTTTTCCAAGCCACAGGGCATGAATTCCAGCCACCAGCGGCTGTAAGTAAATGAATATAGAAACCAAGCTTGGGTTCACATATTTAAGTGCAAATATGTTGAAGAGATAGGTGATGCCCGTAACACCTACTACAATAAACACCAAATCCCAAAGAATAAAGGAGGGGAAGGAGGCGAAGGAAGTATTAGCTAATTGCGTGAAGCCAAATGGTAAAACGAGGAACCAGCCTAAGGTAAAAATCCATTTAATGACGGTAAGCGGGCTTAATCGTTGCATTAAAGGTTTGGAAATAAGGATATAAATGGCGTAAGATGCGCTATTGAGCAGCACCAAAAGATTACCGAGCATGACCTGTTCTCCATTAAGCACGAGGGAACCTCGTTGTAAAATAAGCAACAGGGCACCGGTTCCACCAAGTATTACCCCCAGACCTTTGAGCCAGCCCAATTTTTCTTGGCCGGTGACCCAAGCTGCTAAAAGCACAATCACGGGATTGGAGGTCATCATAACGGCAGCATTGATGGGTGTACCTAAGTTGAGTCCTGCAAAAAACAAAAGTTGGTTGGTGCACACGCCAAAAATGGCACATAGCCAAAGGCGTCCCCAATCTTTTTTATGTATTTTTTCACGAGGAAAAAAGAAGGATAGCAACCAGAAGATAAGGGTGGCACCTGTAACACGAAGGAGAATGAGTCCCTCAGGCAACATATAAACGGGCATGACTTCTTTTGAAACCACATAATTGAGCCCATAGACTACGTTTACAATCACCAAGGCCAGCCAAGCCCATGTTTCTTTTTTCACGTGTCAAAAGTAGGAGAAGGGTTTTATTTTTGCAGGATTGCGAACGAAAGCGCAGTAAAAAATGTTTAACTGGAGTGGGATTGTTTAAAAACCCTTAATTTTGCGCCGCATGCAAGAAATAAAACAACATATAGACACGGATCTTTGTATTATTGGCGCAGGCCCTGTGGGGCTTTTCGCGGTTTTTGAAGCCGGTCTGCTCAAGATGCGTTGTCACCTCGTAGATTATCTGCCTCAGGTAGGAGGTCAATTGTCTGAAATTTATCCCAAAAAGCCCATTTACGATATTCCAGGTTATCCCTCCATTTTAGCAGGAGACTTGATTACCAATCTCATGGAACAAATTGCGCCGTTCAATCCAGGTTTTACTTTGGGAGAACGGGTCGAGCGGTTTGAACGAATGGAAGATGATTCCTTTAAAGTGTATACTTCTGACCATACCTGCATTTCTTGTAAAGCGGTAGTTATTGCGGCAGGATTGGGATGCTTTGAGCCACGAAAACCTGAAGTTGCCAATTTAACCCATTTTGAGGGGAAAGGTGTTTCATACATGGTCTTAGATCCGGAGCGTTTCCGGCGTCGCAGGGTTGTACTAGCGGGCGGTGGAGATTCGGCGCTGGATTGGGCCATTTATTTGGCAGAGGTGGCAGATGAACTTTCCTTAGTTCATCGCAGTGAGACGTTTAGGGGCGCGCCTGAAAGCGCAGAGAAGGTGTTCCATTTGGCCAAAGAAGGAAAAATTAGGTTGTTGCTCAATGCGAATGTAACTTCCCTTCAGGGCAATGGAAAACTAGCCTCGGTGGTGGTAACCGATCAGGATGCCAATGAAACCGCCCTAGAAGCGGATGACTTTATTCCTTTGTTTGGTCTCACGCCGAAGCTTGGACCTTTGGCTGATTGGGGCCTCAACATTGATAAAAACGCCATTGAGGTGAATGTAGAAGATTATTCTACCAACGTTCCCGGTGTGTATGCCATTGGCGATATCAATACCTATCCCGGTAAATTGAAACTCATCCTATGTGGTTTTCATGAAGCAGCGCTCATGTGCCAAAGCGCATTTAAAAGGGTGTATCCACAGCAAAAATTAAGCTTCAAATACACCACTGTAAATGGGGTGAATCCTTTTTAATCATGGAAGACGGTATCATTTCTTTTGAAGTGCAAGATGTGCACGGCCAATCTTGGAAGTTAGAAGCTCCCACCGATATGAGTTTGAGCGTCATGGAAGTGATGAAGGGCGAAGGTGTCCCCGTTTTGGCGACCTGTGGGGGAATGGCCTTATGCGCCACTTGCCATGTTCAGGTGATTCAAACGACCGAGCCATTGCCTTCTCCTTCTGGCGACGAGTTGGACATGTTGGAAACGCTTCCCGTTTTAACTAAGACCTCTAGACTCAGTTGTCAATTGAGAATTTCGACCGCTTTGGATGGCGCCATACTCAAGTTTTTAGGAGAGGATAATGCTTGATTGCAGATTTCTTTCTAAGGCTTTTTCAATTTTTACTGACATTTTGCGTTTTTGTTGTACTTTTAGGATTGAATTTGAACTCTATGCATACGCCTTTTAGGAAGCAAGCGCTTCAGTTTCTTTTGGTAAGTCTTGTAATTCTTACCTCTTGCGCGCCTTATCCTTACGAAAAGCATATCAAAAGTCACCGCATTGATATTTTTGGTACTCCCAGCCGAAGCACGCGGCTCATGGTGGATGGTCGTTCCAAAGCAGGTTATCAGCCTTATCGCCCGCACACCCTTGGTGTCGCATATCATTATGTGTCTTATTCAGAGCAAGTGATCGCCCCCGGCGTGAATGAAAGTCATTCCGGAAGCATTATGGGTGTAGGGATTTTTTATAAGCCAAGGATTAATATTTATGAATTTGGTGAGCGGGGTTCTTTTTCAGTAGAATTACCCATGTCTCTCATTATTCCTATTATGGCAGATTATACTGTTCGTTCTGGTGCCAACGTGGTAGGTCGTGAAGCACCGGGGATTTCCGAGATTGGTTTTTATTTACCTGCCACTTTTAATATGAATTTTGGCAGAGGAGCACAAGAGTTGGTGCGCGGACCGGGCTTTGGTTTTGGTGCCGGTTACATGATTGCCATGTCTCCTGCCACCGACTTTAGGGACAACAATGTGTCTAGTGGATATGGCCCATTCTCTCACGGACCTTATGGGAGTGCGGCTTTACGATTTGGGGCTATGGAATTGACCGGATTTTATCAATACAGCTTCCGGCATACTTCGCATCATTTTGGGGCGAAACTAGGATTTAGTTTCTAAGCCCTAAGTTTGATTTTTTACTCTAATCACCAACATGAAAGCCGCCATGAGGGTTAGCAATCCTACGGCACCTATGGATAGGTGAATGTTCCAGACATCGGCCAACACACCCGATAACAGCGCGCCGGCGACATAGCCAATATCTCTCCACCACCGATAAGCACCAAAGGCTTCTGCCCTGTGGTTGGGATGAGTTTCTTGAGTAATCACTTTCATAAAGGTGGGATATACAAAAGCCGTTCCCAAACCAAGTCCCGCACTCGCCACAATCAATGCTATTTCCGATGTGGCAAATCCTAGGGCGAGGATGGCCACACCTTGCAAACCCATCCCAAGCACCATGAGTCGTTTTACGTTCAAATGGTCTGCCAAATACCCTGTAAACAATTGTCCTAAACCCCAGACCATAGGATAAATTGCGGTAAGCCAACCAATATCCGTCTGTGAAAAAGCTAAACCAGCCAGAAGTACGGGAAAAAGGCCCCACATCATACCATCGTTCAGGTTATTTACAAAACCGGCCCAAGTAACGGCACTTAAGGTTTTATGTCGAAGGCTGGTGTCCCAAAAAATAGATTTGATTGTTTCTGCTTTGCTTTCCTTGGCCTCTTTTTGAACATGGGAGCGCGTGTCCTTTACAAACCACCACGACAGACCTAAACCCAGCCAAGCGACCCCTAATCCCACATAAAATGGATAGGGCCGAATGCCCCAGTTATCTGCCAACCAACTGGTAAGGAAAGCCATACCACCAACAGCCACATAGCCTGCAGATTCATTTATCCCTAAAGCAAGCCCGCGGTTCTTATCGCCCACTAAATCAATTTTCATGACCACCGTACTGCTCCACGTAAGGCCCTGGCTTAAGCCAAGCAGCACATTTGCAAGAACGATTTGGTACCAATGGTCAGCGAAAATAAACACCAAGGGAACGGGTACAGCAAGCATCCATCCCCCAACCAATAACCGTTTGCGGCCCATAAGATTAGCCCATTTACCACTCATATAATTGGCCACGGCCTTGCTCAGACCAAATACAGCGATAAAGGACAACATGGCCGTATGGGCATCTAAATGAAAAACTTCTTTCGCAAAGGCGGGCATGAGGCTTCTTTCCAGCCCAATCATGGCGCCCACCAGGCCATTGACCAAGACCAGCCAAGAAAATTGGACCCAATTGACAGCAAGACCTAAAGAAACCTCTTTTGGATTCATGTATCAAAAATCATTTAATTCCTTGGTATATAAGTGACTTTTATCACTTGTTGGCTATATGGGGTGTTAGTAGATGGTGCATCAAAATCAAAGACATGGCATCTAACCCATTAAATCTACCTTCTTTTTCCCAAGATACACCTTGATTTCTATTGGGGTGTAACCAACGATTTTCACCACGCCAACCTACGGGAACCCTTTCGTTGAGGTAGTTGGGCCCTTCGGCTGGAATGGTTTTCACCATGGAGTCCAAGCGAGCCCATAGTGGAAAACTATCTTTTTTTTCCATTTTCCACCATGCCGAAGCCGGGAAAATATCCATTTGTGCTTGGGCCGCCAGAGCTAAGGTCGAGGTTTGGAAAGATTTTTCCATGCCGGCCAAAACCAGTTGCATCGCCAAATTTACCTCATGATGCAGTGGGGTTTTGGGAAGGTAAGGCACCGCCAATAGACTTTTCCAAATCAGCCATTGGGCTAATGCTTTATTGGCTTTTTCCGGCGCAGAGGTGTGGCGTATCAGCGGCCAAGCCCAAAACCAGACTTGGTGCCCAATCTCCACCTTTTCACCGTGTTCATCTACAATGCGCCATGCGTTGCTTAACGCCCGGTCCAAAAGTCGTTTTTTCCAAAATTTAGCCCGCATAGACAATGGGATGGAATCCTGCGGTAAATAGACCTCGTTTTTTCCGGCGTGTGTCACTGCATCTAAACCCCAGACCAGATAAATCAATTGGTCCTGACTCATAGCATTTTTCCTTCCCCGATAGACATCACACAGGTATTGACTTTTAACGCAACCTTTTTTTTGCCAACGCAATATGGTGGTAAATTCCGCATCGTCACGCGCGAGGAACCCAGGAGAATAATTTGTTTTTTGTTGTGCCGCAGCTACTTTTTCCAATCTTTCAAGAGCTTGAAAGCCAGATTTTAAAGCCAACAACGTGCTTGAAATCTCTTGTTTTTCTTTTTGTACATACGCCAGTTCCAACCCAAACGTGAAGAAGTGAAACCCAAGATGCACGGTTCCGTCAGACCATTCCCAGAGGTCCGTGCCAGACATAGGGGCTGCTGCTGGGCAAGTTTGATGAATGTAATAGGCATGATTACAGGCTTTTTCCCGAATTCTGGCTACAGGAATACCACCTCCGGACAAGCTATCTATAAAAAAGAAATCTTGAAAATACCGGTTCCGAAGTGTCTCGTATAGCGGTGGAAAGCTTTGGCCTTTAAGGTGGAGCCAGCTGGAGATGAAAAGCAACCAAAGGGTTAGCTTTTCCATAGCAGGGAGGAGTCTCCATAACTTAAGAAGCGATATCCTTCTCTCAGGGCTTCGGCATACACCGCTTTCCACCCTTCGCCAATAAAAGCCGAAACAAGCAGAAGTAACGTGCTCCCGGGCTGGTGAAAATTAGTTATGATACCATCACAAAATCCAAATGTATATCCAGGGGTTAGATAAATCCCCGTAGCTGCACAAATGGATTCATGCTGATGATGGTTCATCCATGTGCCTAATTTTTCAAAAGCCGCTTTTCTGGTTAAATGATGAGGCGTGGGTCTTTGCCGAATGTCTGGAAATTGGGAAGACTGCAAAAGGCTTTCATCGCCGGCAGCGGTGTACAAGGTTTCCAAAGTCCGCATGGCTGTGGTGCCTACAGGAATGATAGGCCCGTGGTGGTTTGATAATTTTTCTAGGGTTGATTTTTCAATTTCAAACCATTCTTGGTGCATTGGATGGTCAAGTACATTTTCTGTTTTAACGGGTTGAAAAGTGCCTGCTCCCACATGCAGGGTAAGTTCAGCGAACTGAATGCCTTTGTTGGCAAGTTCATCCACTACCCTTTGGGTAAAATGAAGTCCGGCCGTGGGTGCTGCTACGGAGCCAGCTTGCTTGGAAAACACCGTTTGGTAACGCTCCCAATCGGCTTTTTCTGCTTGTCGGTGAAGATAGGGTGGGAGGGGAGGCGCACCAAAAATGGCCAATGCGGCTTCAAGATGCGCACAGGTGGGAGACCAATCTAATCGCACGAGTCCTTCCGCTAAATGAACAGGTTGTACCTCCAGCCATTGGTCATCCTTTTCAAGCCTGAGTACTTCATCATTTTTCCATTTTTTGGCGTTGCCAATCATCGCATGCCAAAGGGCATGGTTGGGTGTAAGGTCGATCTGCATGCCAATACCTTCTTCCCGTGGTTGCAACAACAGGATTTCAATTTTGGCACCTGTGGATTTTTGAAAAACGAGCCTTGCAGGAATCACTTTTGAGGTATTAAACACCAGTAAGCTATTGGCTGGCAACAAATCAGGAAGTTGTTTAAATAAGTGATGTCCAATTTGTCCTTGTTGAAAAGAAAGTAACCTAGAGCCATCTCTTTCGGGCAAAGGATATTGGGCAATCTGCTCCTCCGGCAAATGATAGTGAAGGTCTTGTAAAGAAATCATGAGGGCAAATATCGGTAAAATGCTTTCCAAAATGAGAATGAAATGTACCTTTACCCTGTGTTGGAGATAGAAAAATTATATTTGTTGGTGGCCCATCGGTTGCCGGTCATCGACAGCCGGAAAGTGGTCGAAGGTTGTGTTTTTTTTGCCCTTAAAGGCAACAAAGTAGATGGGCATGATTTTATCCTGGCAGCTTTGACCCAAGGTGCGGAAATTGCGATAGCGGACCATCCGGATTGGAAGCATCACGAGGGTGTCTTTTGGGTACCTGATGTGACGGAGGCCTTACAAGGGTTAGCGAGAAAACATAGGATTGAATGGGGAAAACCCATTATTGCGGTAGCCGGAAGCAATGGTAAAACCACAACTAAGGAGCTATTGTCCGCTGTTTTGGGCACCAAATTTCACGTTTTTGCTACACCGGGCAATTTAAACAATCACCTAGGTGTTCCTTTAAGCCTATTGCAATTAAGGCCAGAACACGACATGGCTGTGATAGAATTGGGCGCCAATCATGCGGGTGAGACGGCGTTTTTGGCGGATTTGGTGGCTCCTAACTTTGGATTAGTGACCAACAACGGGAAAGACCATTTGGAAGGTTTTGGCAGTGTGGAAGGGGTAAGGAAAGCCAACGCCGAATTGTATGAATATTTCAGACAGCATGCAGGGAGTGTTTTTGTTTCATCTCGCCAACATGATTTGATGGAAGACTCCTTGGGTCTGTCAAGGCAGACTTTTGGAACCTTTACTGCAGATGATTTCACTTATGTCCCAGCAAGCGGGCGGACCGCTGGTATAGAGGTAAGAAACACAAAAATAGTGTCCAAACTGGCCGGAGGGTTTAACGAAGAGAATATAGCTGCAGCGGTTTGCGTGGGTCAGCATTTCGGCGTTTCGTTAGAGGAGGCCAGCCGAGGGATTCAAAGCTATGTACCTTCTTTACTGCGATCTCAAGAGATGGAATGGAAGGGATTGCATTTGCGCGTAGATGCGTACAATGCCAATCCATCTTCCATGGTAGCTTCCTTATTGGCCTTTGTGAAAGAAACCCCGGAACCAAGGTGCGTGGTTTTGGCCGATATGTTGGAAATGGGCGTGTTTGCTAAAGAAGAACATGCTTCCATTGTTGCGCTATTAGGTACTTTGCCTTTGGAGGAAGTTTGGCTGGTAGGGCCTTGTTTTCAAGAAGCAGCGGCCCATACTTCATTCAGGACGTTTACATCTACCGATGCATTGCGTCATTCGGGTGGGCTCAACTGGCCCGCAGGTACCCATGTTTTACTAAAAGGAAGCCGAGGTTTTCAGCTGGAGAAATTAATTCAATGAAGGAAGGGCTTCATATTTGTTACCATTTTTCAATCCTTCAATAATTGTTTGAAAGATTGTATATTTGTACTTAAGCTTTATACTTATGAAGGGAAGAACCCTACTCTTATCCAGTCTTTTTGCCCTAGGATGGGCGGCTTGTAACGGAAATTCAGACAATTGCGAAAAAATTTGGGATGTAAACAGGCGTCTGAGCACAGCTATTGTGGAGATTACACCCAATGCGGCTGAATTGTCTATGCAAATTGAGGATTGTTCAGGCATTGCTGCTGAAGTGACGCAATTAAATATTTCCGGAGATTTTTCTGTGATTGCAGAATTTAAAAATTTTGTTGGTGGAAGTGGTTTAGCGCCCTATGTGTCTATGGTGGTCTATGATCCCACTTTACCAGATACCATTTTAGATACCACCGTGGTGGAAGTGGGTATGTTTAAAAATCGCCTTTTTTCAACGGTTGCTTTTGGAGATACCTCCTTTAAAGTTACTGCTGCAAATACGGGTCGCTTTCAAATTCGAAGAAATGGCGCTCAGGTAACCGCCTTTGCTATTGCGGGTATAGATACTGCTTTTAAAGCCACCACAACCTATTCCGGCAATCCGCGTCGCATTGGTTTGCGCATAGGTACCAACGATTCAACCAAGGTAAGTATTGGACGAACGGGAGTGAAATTCACGAAGTTTGATGTGATTTTCAGTAATGGAACCATCAGGCGAGACGAATTTTTCTGCAATAGCCTTGTCCAATAAAATAAACAAAAAGCCCCCGTATGTGATGCACTGCCGGGGGCTTTTTGTTTTAGTTTTGCTCAGTTTTAAATGTTAAAATCTGGATTCCATGTACGGAGCCTTTAAAGACTATTTACAAAAAGAATTAGGGGCTATTGAGGCCGCTGGTTTATTTAAAAAAGAGAGGCAAATTTTAGGACCTCAAGGGGCTGAGATTTCCATTTCAGGAGGACGTAAAGTCCTGAACTTTTGTGCCAATAATTATTTGGGTTTATCTGCCCATCCACGGGTGTTGGAAGCTGCAGCCCAGGCTTTAAAAACGCATGGTTATGGCATGTCTTCGGTTCGCTTTATTTGTGGAACCCAAGATCTACATAAGCAATTGGAGCAGAAAATCGCCGATTTTCATGGGACGGATGATACCATTTTATATGCGGCGGCATTTGATGCCAATGGCGGTGTATTTGAACCGCTATTTGGAGAGGAAGACGCCATTATTTCAGACGCACTTAACCACGCCTCCATCATTGATGGGGTCAGGTTATGCAAAGCCAAGCGCTATCGTTACGCCCATGCCGATATGGCAGAACTGGAAAAATGTTTGCAAGAAGCTTCGGCCCAAAGGTTTAGAATCATCGTCACAGACGGCGTATTTAGCATGGATGGAGACATTGCCCCATTGAACCAGATTTGTGACCTTGCAGATAAGTATGATGCGCTAGTGATGGTAGATGAATGCCATGCTACCGGCTTTATAGGAAAAACCGGCCGTGGCAGCATGGAATATCATGATGTGATGGGACGTGTGGACATTATCACCGGTACGTTAGGTAAAAGTCTAGGTGGCGCCATGGGAGGTTTTACTACCGGTCGCAAGGAAATTATAGAAATGTTGCGCCAGCGCAGTCGTCCATATTTGTTCTCGAATGCCCTTGCGCCATCTATCGTTGGGGCTTCCATTGCCGTGTTCGACATGATCAATGAAACTACGGCGCTTCGAGATACGCTGATGGACCATGCAGCTTATTTTAGAGCAAAAATGACTGAGGCAGGCTTTGACATGAAACCAGGTGACAGTGCCATTGTTCCCATAATGCTATACGACGCGCGTTTAAGCCAAACCTTTGCTGAGCAATTATTAGAGGAAGGCATATACGTTATTGGATTTTATTATCCTGTGGTTCCTCATGGGCAAGCACGGATTCGTGTGCAGCTCTCTGCGGCACATACCCGTGAACAGTTAGATCAAGCCATTGCCGCCTTTATCAAGGTTGGTAAATCATTAGGCGTTATTTCATAATTAGTCCTAGTCCATGTTGCATTCCATGACAGGTTACGGAAAATCGGTTCAAATGACCGGTTCCAAAAAAATTCAGGTAGAAATCCGTACCCTTAATTCAAAATCCTTCGATTTATCCTTGAAATTTCCTCCAGTGTTCAGGGAAAAGGAAGCGGAAATACGCACCCTTTTGGCCGCTAGCCTTGAACGGGGAAAAATTGATGTTTGGATTTCCTTAGAAGATCAGGGGCAAAGCCAAGCGCATGTAATCAATACCAGTTTGGTTCAGGGTTATTTTGAGCAATTACAAAAGATGACGGTTCAGTTGAACCTACCCCAAACGGATGTTTTGCCCATTATTTTCAGATTTCCGGATGTGGTTCGGGTGGCAGAGGAACAATTGGACGAGTCGACTTGGTTGGCGCTTCAAGATTGTTTGTCAACGGCCATGGCATCTACCCAAAACTTTAGAGCACAAGAAGGTAAAAGTCTTGAAAAAGCTTTGCGTGGTCATGTAGGTATCATCGAACAACGACTTAAAGACATAGAACCTTGGGAAAAGGATCGAATTCCAAAATTCAGGGAGCGTTTGCAAAGGCAGTTTCAAGAATGGCTGAGCCCGGAGCAAGTGGACCAAAATCGCCTTGAACAGGAAATGATTTATTATCTGGAGAAGTTTGATGTATCAGAGGAGAAAATACGGTTGGCAAACCATTGCCAGTATTTCCTTGAAACCCTTGACATCTCAGGCTATCACGGTAAAAAGTTAAATTTCATCGCTCAGGAAATGGGGCGGGAAATCAATACGCTGGGTTCTAAGGCAAATGATGCCAGAATTCAAAAAGCGGTGGTGGATATGAAAGATGAATTAGAAAAAATAAAAGAACAAGTACTTAACGCACTGTGAAAGGGAAAGTCATCATTTTTGCGGCCCCGAGCGGTGCAGGGAAAACCACCATTTCTCGTTATGTTTTGTCGGTGAATCAGGGCCTGCAATTCTCTGTTTCGGCAGCCACGCGACTTCCTAGGCAGCACGAAAAGGATGGGGTGGATTATCATTTCATGACCAAAGAACGCTTTAAAGAATTGGTCGCAGCGGATGCCTTTGTAGAATGGGAGGAAGTGTATTCTGGTCATTATTATGGCACTTTGAAAGCAGAGGTGGAACGTATTTGGAATGCCGGGAAGCATGTGGTGTTTGATGTAGACGTTAAAGGGGCTATTCATTTGAAAGAAATTTATGGAGACCAAGCCCTTGCTATTTTTGTGATGCCACCTTCGATTGATGTACTAGAAAAAAGATTACGAATTCGAGGCGCAGATAGCCCTGAGGCCATTAAAATGCGCGTAAATAAAGCGTTTTCAGAACTAAGTGACTTCAAAGCTTTTGATGTACTCATTTTAAATGACCGCCTAGAAAAAGCTAAAGATATGGCAGTGAAAGCAGTAAAAGCTTTTTTGAGTTGATTATTTGGGGAGCCACAGAATAACCAATCGGTAAACTATTTATCTTTTTTTAGGCCTGCTTTTGATTGAATAGGCCAGATAAGGCCATTGCCTACATTGTTTTAGAAAACTACATCTAAATGAAAGCGGGTGTTGGTTTTTGTAAACCAAATACTATTATATTTAGCTGAACTATATTGAATAATAGCAAATTATGCGTAGTCTAAGTCATTTCTCAGCTGCTTACTCCTCTTTTAGATTTCTTTTGTTGTCGGGTTTTTTGGCTTCTCAAGTACATGCCCAAACGGTACAAATTCAAGACGGCGTGGGTACAGCCATAGGGACCAATCATGCAGTTGGAAACGCCAGTCGCCGTGCCCAATATATTTACACGCCTGCCGAGTTAATTGCAGCCGGGGCGCCGTCGGGAGGTGGTGCTATTTCCGCCATTGGATGGAGCATCGTGGCCAACACCGCCAATGTTACCTTAAGTAACTATACCATAGGACTTGCCAATACCAATCCAAATGCGGGATTCAATTCCAATCCTACCGTGGTATATAGCATATCTGGCAATATTTTAACGGTACAATCTACTACCGAAAACAGTTTAGGACCCGGAAGGATTCTTTTTGGTGGAAACCAAGTCACCTCTCCTGTTTGTTGCCCTTATAATTACATCGCCGCAAATGGAACGGGCACAGGAGGAGCTGGGACGTACACCCTTGGTTACAGTCAACCTTCTGTAAGTAACAGTTCCGGAAACCTTACAGGACAAATTCCTGGCTACCATCATTCTATTTTCACTACAGTCAAAAACGCTTTTTCTTATACACCAACCCCAGTGTCGGCGGGCGCCTATGATGTGATTTCATTGGACCAGCCTTTCACTTGGGATGGCACCAGCAACCTTATTGTGGACGTTTGCTATTCCATTTCCGGGAGTCCCACGACGCCTACCATGCGCTCTTTGAATGCCTCAAGTGCACGTAGGCACACCACTTCCTGCACCAATGACCCCACTTCTATGGGGGTTGGGAACAATATGCGCCCTTGGATATTACTTCAGTTCGGCGGTGGTGCGCCCTGCGCCGCTCCAACCACCCAAGCTTCCAACCTCAGTTTTTCCAATGTGGCGCAAACCACGGCTACGGTCAACTGGACCAACGGGAACGGAGCCGGACGCGTGGTGTACATCAACACCACCAACGCCTTTACCCCGCCGGCCAATGGTGCGAATCCCACGGCGAACACAGCGTATGCCGGTGGTCAACAGTGCATTTTCAACGGAACCGGCAGCGGACCGGTGAATGTAACCGGCTTGGCGGCTTCTACCCAGTACTTTGTGCGGGTGTATGAATATTGCAGCCCAGACCTAAACTATAACACCACCACGGCGGCGTTGAATCCGAACGACTTTACGACCCTGGCTCCAGCCAGTCCTTACGTGGTTTCGACCACCAACTGTGATTTCGGTACAGGGAATGCTTCGAATAATCCTGCGCCATTTCAATCCAATAACTTCTCAAGCTCAGGGAACTTAACAATGTCATCCGGTGTTTACGACTTTGCCAGTTTCACCTTGAACGCTGGCCATACAATAACCATTACAGGTAGCCAACCAGTCATCATCCGATGTACAGGAACAGCCAATATTCAAGGCCGAATTTTAGCTATTGGTAGTGCCGGAACCAGCATTGATGCTTCCGCGACGAATACCAGCAATCCTTTAAATGCTCCCGGTGGCATCGCCAACAATGGCGGCGGACAAAACGGAGGAACCGGCGCAGATTATAATGGATTGGGTGGTACTGCTGGTGCTAGCTTTATAAGCACTCCTGGTCAACAAGGTGGAGGACTAAATGCCGCATCAGGATGCGGAACATCAAATCCACTTTTCGGTGCTGGCGGTGGTGGAAGTTTTGGTGCCACAGGTACCGCCACAATAAATGGTAGTTGTGGTGCTGTCGCGACCACATCGAGCACTTATGGAGATGCTGGGTTTACCGTGCAATTTTCTGGTACCAATCTGTTAGGTGGAAGTGGTGGGGGCGGTGGCTCGTACAACGTAAACTCAGGAACCGTGAAAGGCGGTGGCGGGGGAAGCGGTGGAGGAGCCTTTGGCATTGTGGCCAATAACTTAACCCTTGGTTCCACTTCTTTACTTTCTGTTAAAGGTGGAAATGGAGGAAGCGGACGACTTTCTGGAGGAAGTGGAGCCCACTATGGATGTGGTGGGGGTGGAGGCAGCGGTGGATCCATCTTGCTACTTTACAATACCGCTTCAGGGGTATCTGTAGCTAACACCAATGCATCACTCAATCCTACTACGGGCATCGATATTTCCGGAGGTGTTGGAGGTTCTAGTGTTCTCGGAAACGCAGGAGGAAATGGTGGGTCCGGTCGATTGTTGGCATCTACCTGTGGCGCAACTACCTGCGCCCCTCCAACCACCCAAGCTTCCAACCTCAGTTTTTCCAATGTGGCGCAAACCACAGCTACGGTCAACTGGACCAACGGGAACGGAGCCGGACGCGTGGTGTACATCAACACCACCAACGCCTTTACCCCGCCGGCCAATGGTGCGAATCCCACGGCGAACACAGCGTATGCCGGTGGTCAACAGTGCATTTTCAACGGAACCGGCAGCGGACCGGTGAATGTAACCGGCTTGGCGGCTTCTACCCAGTACTTTGTGCGGGTGTATGAATATTGCAGCCCAGACCTAAACTATAACACCACCACGGCGGCGTTGAATCCGAACGACTTTACGACCTTGGCTGCACCTTGCGCCGCTCCGACCACCCAAGCTTCCAACCTCAGTTTTTCCAATGTGGCGCAAACCACGGCTA
>CAZRHR010000005.1:0-67697 GCA_964599915.1 uncultured Candidatus Competibacteraceae bacterium
CCGACGAAGCCCCTTTGAAAGTCTATCTATGTCTTTTTTCAAAGAATTTTCCAATTGAGCGTATAGGTTGTTTCTCAACTGGTAACAGATTAAATCGTAATTTTTTATGGCCGCTAACATATAGGTAAAGTTACAAAATCATTGCTCTGTTTCAACTCCAATATTTCATTGTTATTGCCAAAATATCGGCGTTTTAAGTTTTTTAGGGTTTCCTCCATATTTTCCTAAACACCAGATCACTCCTAAAGACAAAAACACTACTCCATGCAGACGCTGGTGAATATTAATGCCTTCTAGTACCTTAAAATCCCGCAAAATGAAGGATTCGGGACAAAGACCAAGCCCACCAAAGGGTTGCCGGGCATCCTTCCAAAACTTCTACATCATCACCTCCCCTCCGTTTTATCGCCTCTCCGATATCGCTACATCATCACCTCTACCCGATAAAGTTTACTCACTTTTATTTTGATTCTATATTTAATGTGTTGATTTTATGATTATATTTAAAATAACCAATACCCAAGGAATCATGGAAGCTAAAAAATCGTTTTTTCTCATTTGCCTACTGGCTGTAGGTGGATTTTTTTTCGCATGCAGTCCTTTGGAAGATCCCGATACCTCGGGGCCTGTATCGGCTTCCGTGGTTTTTCAGGTCTTTTCTCCTTCCAACACACCCATTCAAGGCGCTACCATCACTTTGGGAAACCTATCCACCCAAACCAATGCTCAAGGTCTGGCTTTGATTTCTTCCTCTCAAATGCCTGGTGGCGCACAGACCTTCCGTATCACCAAAGCAGATTACCTGTATCATGACGGCGTATTGTTCGTCACCGACGGCCAACAATCGGAAACCGTCGTGCTGCAAGATGCGCTGCTCAATGGCTCGTTTTCTTCCACCCAAGGTGGCACGGTTTCGGTCCTCAATGGTGGTTCGGTCAGTTTTAGCCAAAACAGCTTTGTCCAAACCAATGGAAATAGCTACCAAGGCACCGTCAATGTAGCGGCTACTTACATTGCACCGGATGATCCGCAAGCCGCCCAGCGCATGCCAAATCGTTTTCTGGGTGAATCCCTCGACGGAAATCGCGTTTTCGTGGAAAACAGAGGCGCCCTTCGGGTCGACCTTTGGGGCGCAAATGGCGAACCACTACAATTGGCACCCGGTAAAACCGCTGAAATAACCATGCCTGTGAGTGCCGCGGCACCTGACCAGTTGCCCTCCATTACACCACTTTACACCTACGAGGCTTCGTCCGGCTTATGGAAAGAAGAAGGACAGGCCCAACTTCAAAACAATGCTTGGGTGGCACAAGTCAGTCATTTTAGTTTTTGGATGTGTCCTTATGTGTATCCGCATGTGAGTGTGTCTGGCAGGTTGGTGTGCAACGGAACGGCTTTGCCTTCTACCGTGGTGGAAGTGTACAACCCCTGGGGCGCTTACCTCGGTAAAACCACTACCAATGCCAATGGATTTTTTTCAGGCATGTTTCCTGCGCCGCTCACCTTTACTTTGCGCATTAAAAATCCTTGTAACCAAACCGTTGCCCAACCTCAAGTAGGTCCTTTTTCCGGTACCACGCAGCTGGGCGACATCGCCGTTTGTTCAGGCAATGTAAACCATACCCAGATTTCCGGAAACTTTGTGGATTGCAACAACCAACCGAGTGCAGCCGCTTGGATGTGGGTCGAAGCCCAAGGCTCTTCTCGTTTGGTGCCCGCTAATGCTCAAGGACAAGTGAATGCTTCTGTACTGCTATGTCAAGGGGTAAATTCCCTAGATATTCGTGGCGTGGATTTGGTATCCGGCGCGTCTTCTACCCCTCAATCTTTTCCGGTAAGTCCAACCATTTCGTTTGGTACCCAAACCATTTGTGCCGCACCGGCTCAGTTTTGTCAGTTTACATTGGACGGAACGCCGCGTTACATGGTGCCCACCTCGCAATACACCTTCTCTTGTGTGTACAATACCTCTGGAAACCGACTTACTCCGGCGGTGGTTTTCAATGGTGGCTCCGGTAACATGACTCATTTTTCACTCTCTATTCCCGGTGCCACAGCTGGAAATTATTCCATTGGTGGAAATAGTTTCCACTATACCTTCATGGTACTGGGTAATGATGGGCAAGACTTTTTACAAGTAACACTGACCCAAGCCGGAAATACTTTGGGGGCTGTGGTAGAAGGTTCGGTAGCCAACACCAACTTTCATGATGCCGCCGGTGCCTTGCACACCTTGAGCAATTGTCAGTTCCGATTTGAAGTATCCCATGTGATTTAATCGCATGGGATACCCAAACATCTAGTTTACTTTTTTAATAACCCTGCGGCCTTCACCCATTCCAGGGTGGGGGCCAAAATTTCACGGGCCGGGCGAAACGTCAAGCCTAATTCTCTTTTGGCTTTGCTGTTGTCCACAAACCAATATTTAACGGCATAAGGGATAACCGCAGGTTCAAAGCCCATGGGAATGCGGAAAGTTTTGGAAATCCACGCCAAAGTGAGCAGAAAGCCTCTTGAAATCAAGGATACTTTTTTCTGAATACCTAAAATTTCCAAGGTGTATTCCGCCAGTTCTTTAAACTCCACATTGTCACTGCCTAAAATATAGCGTTCTCCGGACTTCCCGCGCTCCAAAGCGGCGATAATGCCTGTCGCTACATCATCTACGTGAATAATGGACGTGCCGCCGCGCGCCACTTGCACCGAGCCGGTGGTGGCAAAATCGATCAGGTTGCCACAGGTGATTTTATCCCAATCTTCCGGTCCATAGACTTCGGTTGGATTCACAATAACCACGTGCTGGCCTTCTTTGGCCGCCGCCATGCACAAACCTTCTACTTCCTTTTTGGCATGGGCATAGACGAAGGTTTTTTTATCAAGGGTCAATGGAGAATCTTCATTTAAAATGACTTTTTCTTCCGTTCCATCTACTGCGGTGGAAGAACTCACATAAACCATAGGAAGGTTTCCGTTGGCTTTGGCTGCCGCTAGCACATGTTTGGAACCATCAATCACCACCAAAGGCATTTTCGGGGAATGGATGTCTTTCCAATTGGATAAACTGGCTAGGTGGATCACCCCGGTACAGCCTTGCATGGCCGAGAGAACAGAAGCCGCATCGGTGATGTCACCTTCGGCCCGCTCGTAAGCAACACCTTCTAAACGCTTGGTGTTGGAGGTTTTGCGCAACAAACAACGCACTTCATATCCGGATTGCACCAAAGCGTGCACCACCCGGCTGCCAATAAAACCGGCACCTCCGGTTACAAAAATTTTTCCTTTGCTCATGGAACCTGTTCAAATGATTTTTCAAGGTGAAATTAGCAAAAGGTTTTGACATGTCCACCTTATGTCAATGTCTTTGATTATGTTGGATTTATCTTTTGGGCGCCTGCCGCGTGATTCCCGCTAAAACCTTTTTATCTGCAAGTATTTTTTCCTATTCCGCTTTTTGTTGTCTTGGGGCGGCACCGGGTGCTATGCGAAAAGCCCTTCGCCGAAAGCCCTACGCTCTGGCGCAAAATCCTGCGGCTACGGGGCTTTCTGCGTCGCCCCCTGGCGCAGCGTTCCGGAAAGTCTTTGGCTGGCGGTCAGGATTTAAATACCAAATTCGACCTGAAACATGAGCAACCAGCCATTTTCCTGGCGACTCAAATCCCAAAAGGAACCGCGCACATCATACCCTAAAAATCCCTGCGCCTTGATGCGGTGATCTCGGATGTAGTAATTGTACCCCATGGCGGCTTGCGACCGCTCCGGATAAAAAGCCCGCGCGGATGCATCCGGCACATACGTACTATAACGTCCTACAATTTCTGAGCGTTTACTGAGCATATATCCCGCGGTAGCCATCCACCCATAGCCGGTAAATGGAACGACGTTTTCACTGGCCAGCGGCGTGCGGGGTGCATGCCGGTAAAGTAATTCCCCCAAAACACTGAATCCTTTATATTTAAAGCATACATCCGTCATGGCGCTATACATGTCGGTGGGAACGTCCAAGGGTCTGCCCAGCGTCCCTCCTGAAAATCTTGCGTTTTGGTTATAGTGTCCCACCACACCCACAGATAATTTGGGTTTGGTTTCTCGTTCCAAATCTCCTTCGGAATACGCTCCTCCATTTTTAAATTTTCCCAAGGGCAGGTATTCTAGTCTCAGGGTGTAGGCCAGGCCATTGTCAAACGAAACACCACCTCGACCATCGCCAACGGTTAAAGCGGTTTTTACGCCCAAATAATGATTTTTAGCTTTGAGGTCATAATACCCGAAAAAGCCGAAATCCCGGTCCAAGGTGAGGAAGTTATTGGCCAAGCTGCGATCCGGCATTTGAAGATTTCCCGATGAGTTGACCCGTTGTCGGTTGCCCGGAAGTTTACTTTGACCAAAACCGAAATACAGGTTTTTACGCGGAAAATAATAGACCATGGCGTCGCGAACCGGAAACGGGACGTCCCCATTGTCTAAGTTCATGTCGCTTTGGCTAAAGGAAAGCTGGATGTAGTAAGCCAGTTTCGGCGTGCCTACAAATCCATCGAAGCGCAAACGTAACCTTCTTACCCTGGCCTCAAATGATTCTATATGTAAGTCTTCTCCGCTGGTGGAATACATGCCGAAACGGTTTTGCATCCTAAAGCGAAGGTTCATGAGAAATAAAGAATCTTTGGAGAAACTAATACCGTTCTCGACATTTAATAAGGGTTGTTCATCTGATTCCACCTGAGCTGCCAAAGGCAAGCATCCCAAGCATGTAAAGATGAATCCCCATAACCCATGGGAACTTATGCGCTTCATGCGACCAAAGTTAGGGAATTGTTATGGAAGCTGTTTTTGGAAATCAAGCAATCACAGCGCCTGGCTGCGTAAGATTTTCCGGCGACATAAACACGAGTTTGCCATCGGGTTGTTCCGCCATCAGAATCATGCCTTCGCTTTCAATGCCTCTTAGTTTTCGTGGCGCTAAATTGATGAGCACACAAACTTGCTTACCTACGATTTCTTCCGGGGTATAATGGGCTGCGATGCCGGAAACCACCGTCCGCTGGTTTACCCCCACTTCTAGGGTGAGCTTTAATAATTTATCGGCTTTGGGAACACGCTCAGCAGCTAAAATAGTCCCGACCCGTAAATCGATTCGCGCAAAATCTTCATACGTGATGGTTTCCTTCGAAGGCGCCACTGCCATTTCTTGGTTGGTTTCTGCCGGTGTGTCTTGGGTGGGTGCTGCGGCCTGCGCCATGGCTTCTAATTTTTCCATTTGGGCTTGTACGTCGGTGTCTTCGATTTTCTTAAAAAGTATTTCCGGAGTATTTAGGGTGTGTCCCACTTCCCATTCAATGGGGGCATGCCACCCATAACTGGTTTTAGGGAGGCCCAGCATGGAAAAAATTTTCTTGGATGAAAAAGGTAAATACGGTTGCAATCCTGCACCAAGATGGGCAATCAAGCGCACCATATCTTCCAGCACCACCCGAACTTGATTTGGGTCGGTGGCAAACCGTTTCCAAGGTTCATTTTCTGTAAGGTACCGGTTCCCAAATCGGGCCAATTCCATCACATCCTGTAAGCCTTGTCGGAATTTATACTGGGAAATACTTTGGTCCAGCGCATCGTACATGGCGCCCACCTGTGCCTGTAATTTTTCATCTGAAAACTGTCCGGTGGATAGCAGTTTTCCTTCAAAATATTTGTGGTGTAAAATCAGTACCCGGTGGATCAGGTTACCTAAAACGGCCACCAATTCTGAGTTCACACGGGTTTGATAATCTTTCCATGTAAATTCACTGTCGCCGGTTTCCGGTGCAATAGAGGTGAGTACATACCTGAGTTCGTCTTCTCTTTCCGGAAGATCGGTCAGGTATTCATGTAGCCAAACGGCGTGGTTTCTCGAGGTGGAAATTTTTTGTCCTTCTAAGTTCAAAAATTCATTGGCAGGTACATTGTCCGGTAAAATAAAGCCACCATGGGCTTTCAGCAGCATGGGGAAAATAATACAATGGAAAACGATGTTGTCTTTGCCAATAAAATGGATGAGTTTGGTGTCCGGATCGGTCCACCATTTTTCCCAAGGTTCTCCTTTTTCTTTGGCCCAGGCTTTGGTGGCAGAAATGTAACCAATGGGGGCATCGAGCCACACATAAAGCACTTTTCCTTCGGCACCAGGTAAAGGAACGGGAACGCCCCAGTCTAAATCGCGGGTCATGGCCCTGGGCCGTAAACCTTCTTTGAGCCAGGCTTGGCATTGTCCGCGAACATTGGATTTCCAAGTTTCTGCCACATGGGTTTGAATGGGAAATGCCCTTCCGGGAAAATCACCTGTTTCTATCCAAGCTTTAATCCATGCTTCATGGTCTTGCATGGGCAAATACCAATGTTTGGTGGGCTTTTTGATGGGCGTAACGCCACTTAAAGTACTTATAGGATTTCCTAAATCATTGGGATTTAGCGTGGAACCACATTTTTCACATTGGTCTCCATAGGCCGAAGGATGGGCACAGACGGGACAGGTGCCTGTAATGTAGCGATCCGCAAGGAATACATTGAATTCAGGATCAAAAAACTGGTCGGATACTTCTTCTGTAAAGACGCCTTTTTCGGCCAGTTTTAAGAAGAAATCTGAAGCTGTTTTTTTATGATGTTCGGCGGAGGTTCGGTCAAATACATCGAAATCAATGCCCAATTGTTTAAAGGCTACTTGATTGATGCCGTGGTATTTGTCAATGATTTCTTGGGGCGTAATGCCTTCTTTTCTAGCGCGTAGGGTAATGGCTGCGCCATGTTCATCCGAGCCGCAGATAAAGGCCACTTCATGGCCATGAAGCCGTTGGTGACGAACAAAAATATCTGCAGGCAAATAGGCTCCGGCCAAATGGCCAATATGCAATGGGCCATTGGCATAAGGCAAGGCCGCCGTTATGGTAAAACGCTTGATGGACATAGGACAAAGATAAGGGAGGAAAGGGTTGGGTGATTAATTTCCCAAATCTGAAATAAATTTTACCCGAATGAGCCGCAATTCATCTTCTTCATAAACGTCGCCATACTCATCGATAAGTACTTGTACATCTGCGGATTCTGAATTTCTGAGCAGGTCATACATGTCCTCTACATCATCGCTATCTACCTTGTCACCAAGGAAATAACTTAGGTCGATGCGTGTGCCTGTATTCACAATGCCTTCCAGTTCATGGGCCAATTCTGCCATGCTCATGCCTTTGTTACGGGCAAAATCGTCCAATGGGATTTTCCGGTCAATGGCATGGATCACGGCCACTTTCATATCGGATTTGTTGGCTACGGATTTCACCACGACTTCTCCGGGCCGCTCTACTTCGTGGGTTTCCACGTAGTGGGCAATCAAATCTGCGAAAGCTTGTCCGAATTTTTTGGCTTTTCCTTCACCTACCCCATTGATTTTTTGAAGTTCATCTAAGGTAATAGGGTAGTGGGTTGCCATTTCCTCGAGGGTGGGATCCTGAAAAATGACAAAAGGCGGAAGTTTCATTTTCCTGGCCATGTCCTTTCTCTGGTCTTTGAGCAAGGCCATCAGGGTTTGGTCCAAGGCGCCGGCACCTTTTTCCCGATGCAAAATTTCTGCCTCTTCCGCTTCTTCGTCAAAATCCCGGTCTAAGGTGAAAGCCAATGACCACGGATTTTTTAGAAAAGCCTGACCTTCAGGACCAAGGTATATGGTGCCGTAGTTTTCTATTTCTTTGGCCAGCAAGTTATGTACCAACGCTTGGCGAATGACCGCATGCCAAAATTTATCATTTTTTTCTGCCCCTTTCCCAAACACTTCCAATTGGTCGTGCTTGTAAGTTTTTACGCTATTAGATAAGATTCCGCAAAGTACTTCCACCAAATGTTTGGCTTTGAAGCGTCCCCGAAGCATGCCAATGGTTTCCAACACTTGGGTGACATAAGGTGCCGCTTCGAAAGTGGTTTTTGGGTGAACGCAATTGTCACACATTCCACAATGGGCCTCGTTGTAGGATTCCCCAAAATAGTGGAGCAAGGCTTTTCTTCGGCAAGAAGAGGTTTCCGCAAAAGCGACCACTTCTTGCATCAGGAGCTTGTTAATTTCTTGTTCGGCTACGGGTTTTCCGGCCAGCAGCTTTTCTAGTTTGACGATGTCATTATAATCATAAAACGCCACACATTTTCCTTCTCCACCATCTCGTCCGGCTCTACCTGTTTCCTGGTAATACGATTCCAAACTTTTCGGAATGTCATGGTGTAGGATAAACCGAATATCCGGTTTATCGATGCCCATACCAAAAGCAATGGTGGCTACAATCACTTCTACTTGCTCATGCAAAAACAAATCCTGGTTTTTGGATCGGGTTTTTGAATCTAAGCCTGCATGATAGGGTACGGCATTTACTCCATTCACCACGAGGGTTTCCGCGAGTTCTTCTACTTTTCTTCGGCTTTGGCAATAGACAATACCGGATTTGCCAGGGTTCGCTTTTACATACCGGATAATATCTCTGCTCACTTCTTTTTTGGGCCGGATCTCATAATAAAGATTGGGCCGGTTAAAGGAATCTTTATAAATGGTGGCATCGGTCATGCCCAAGTTTTTCAGGATGTCATGCTGAACTTTGGGTGTGGCAGTGGCCGTGAGTGCGATGATAGGAACCCTGTCTATTTCTTCAATGATGGGGCGTAGCCGACGATATTCCGGACGGAAATCGTGTCCCCATTCGGAAATGCAATGGGCCTCATCAATGGCAAAAAAGGAAATTTGAATGGATTGAAGAAATTGGACGTTTTCCTCTTTGGTCAAAGATTCCGGCGCCACATAAAGGATTTTCGTTAAGCCCGATACAATATCTGCTTTTACCTTTTCACGGTCGGATTTAGATAGTGATGAATTGAAAAAGTGCGCAATACCGTCGTCCTCACCATGGCCACGGATGGAGTCCACCTGATTTTTCATCAAAGCAATCAATGGACTAACTACGATGGCCGTGCCCGGCGAAATTAGGGCTGGAAGTTGGTAGCACAAAGACTTACCGCCTCCGGTGGGCATAATCACAAACGTGTCCTGACCATCCAATATAGTTTGGATGATTTTCTCCTGCTGGCCTTTAAAAGCTTCGAAACCGAAATACTTTTTAAGCTGTACTCCTAACGATATATCTGCAACCTCACTCATGAATACCTCTTGTTCTCTTCTTTTCCTAATTAAGTTAAACGCTGCATATATTGAAATCTTGTGAATAACACCAGATTTTTTTTACAACATTATCTTAAAACCTCGTATCCTAAATTTAACTAAACAATATTTAATTTCCAAATTTTAGATGTCGGTTTAGGTGCGTGGTGATTTTTTCCATCAAATGCAACCTGTCTGGCCCTACTACGTTGTGTTTGTGGGTGGGATAAAGGAATAAGTCTACCGGCTTATTCTTGGCAATGCAGGCTTGAACAAACTCCATGGCATGTTGGGGAACCACTACATCATCCTGTGCGCCATGAATCACCAAAATGGGCATGTTTACTTGTGCCGCTTTTCCTGTGAGCGCGGTGCGTGCATAACCTTCAGGATTTTCTTGAGGGGTATCCATATAGCGTTCACCATACATTACTTCATACCATTTCCAATCGACCACCGGGCCGCCGGCTACGCCACAAGCAAATGTTTTAGGATATTTGGTTAGCATGGATAAAGTCATGAAACCACCATAACTCCACCCATGTACCCCGATGCGGGTGCTATCTGTTTCAGGTAAAGTTTTTAGATACTTGACCCCTTCCATTTGGTCGGCGACTTCTGCCACACCAAGATTCCGGTGTATCACGGACTCAAAATCATATCCACGATGCGCTGACCCTCGATTGTCCAACGTGAACACCACATAACCCTGCATGGCCATGTAATAATCCCATAAGCGTGCACCTTGTAACCAACCATTGGTGATCATTTGGGCGTGCGGACCTCCATACACATAAATAAGTACAGGTTTTTTCTTTCCCGGATTCACGCGTTCATCAATGATGAGGCGACCATATAACGGTGTTTTTCCATCGGCGGCCATCACCGTTATCACTTTTGCTTTGGGCAAAACAAGTCCGGCTTTGGCAAAAGGAGAGGGCGCGGTGTACACTTGGATGGGCTTTTTCCCAATGGAAACCATATACGCTTCATAGGGCGATCCGGGGTGGTTCCCTTCCATCCAAACCTGTTTTCCGTCCGGGGAGAGTTGGGCAGTCCACATACCGGGTCCGGGATCCAGACGGGTCCATTTTCCAGATTTTACTTCCAGCCACTCAATGTTCCTATCCAAGGGGGAAGAACGCGTAGTTTGCAGTAAAAGATGGGTGCCCTCAGGATGAACACCTAAGATATCTACCACCTCAAAATCTCCATGGGTTAGGTTTTTTATTAGTTTTCCATCCTTGTGATACAAGTAAAGGTGATTGAATCCGGAACGTTCACTATGCCAAACCAATACGTCTGGTTGTCTGGGTAAAAAGGTAATCGGATGCTCCGGTTCTACCCAGGCTTTGGCGGTTTCGGTGAAAAGGGTACGTTTGGCCAAACCGGTTTTGGGGTCAAATGCCCGCAATTCTAAAGTGTCCTGTCCCCGGTTGAGTACCCCAACGTAGATTTCGTCACCTGTGGCATTCCAGGTTACGGACGTGAGGTATTGATCTACAGGGCCTTTTACGTGTAAGTAAATGGTTTCCTGGGTTTGGGCATCGAAAATGCCAATTTTCACTTGTTCACTGGTCTCACCAGCCATGGGGTAACGAATAGGCGTCTGCTGGGCGATTCGTGTATCCGTAACGACCAAAGGATATTCTGCCACCATGCTTTCATCCTTGCGGTAAAAGGCCAGCTTTTTTCCTGCGGGAGAAAAAAACATCCCCTTTTGAATGCCGAATTCCTGCCGATGTACATAACCTGAACCAGATACAACACCTGGATTTTGTTCAAAGGTGACGGGTTGAGGTTCAGTTATGCCTGGTTTAATTAAAAAAATATTGGCACCACGTGTATACACGGTGTAGCCGGAAACCTCATGGAATTGTTCGTCATTTCCGCCTTCAGGAATTTGGATGATACCAGCCGGGATGTTGGACACTTGGGGTAAACATCCGGGACAAGGCAGGCTCCATTTTTCTTTTAATGAAACCACCCAGCGCTCGCCTTTTACCCGAAAACTCACCAATTCAGGCGTGAGCCATTGCAAGAGCGGGATGCGTGGCACGGCTAATCCGGTGGCTTTTTTAAACATGTCCAAAGTGGAAAGCATGGTTTTTTGCCCATTGTTTTGAATGGCCCACAGGGTGTCACGGTGCATCACGGTGAACTGCTGGGGTGAACGCCATGTGCCGCCGTACATGCGCTCAGTACGGTAGACATCGCCTTGCCCAAGGGTCGCATCGCGCAAAGTCAGGTTAGATTGTGCGGATACGCTTTCAAAACAAAGGAACGCAAGTCCCCAAAAGATGGCTTTCCTGGTCATGTGTTAGTCGAATCGAAGGTGTTTTACAGATTCTCCGGAGTCTCTGAGCTCCCGGAGGGCTTCAATGCCAATGTTGAGGTGTTGTTCGGCAAATTTGCTGGTGACCTGCTTGTCGTTGGCGGCTGTTTTTACGCCTTCCGGAACCAATGGGTTGTCAGAAACCAGTAGAAGTGCGCCGTGTGGAATAGAGTTGGCAAAGCCGGTGGTGAAGATGGTGGCGGTTTCCATATCAATGGCGGTGGCTCTGATTTCCCTGAGGTAATCTTTGAACTTGATGTCATGTTCCCAAACCCTACGGTTGGTGGTATACACGGTTCCGGTCCAATAATCGGCTTCAAATTTCCGGATCATCGCTGAAACCGCCATTTGAAGTCGGAAAGAAGGCAAAGCCGGCACCTCGGGCGGGAGGTAGTCATTAGAGGTTCCTTCTCCCCGAATCGCTGCAATCGGTAAAACCAAATCTCCAATTTTGGTTTTTTTCAACCCGCCTGTTTTTCCAAGAAAAAGGACGGCTCTGGGCTGTACCGCACTCAGCAAGTCCATCACGGTAGCCGCCATGGCCGATCCCATTCCGAAATTTACTATGGTGATGTTTTCAGCAGTAGCCGTTTGCATCGGCTTATCTTTTCCATATACTTCTACCCCAAATTTTTCTGCAAATTTGTACACGTAATTGTGGAAATTTACCAAAAGGATAAATTGGCCAAAGGCCTCCAGAGGCGTTCCCGTGTATCTGGGTAGCCAATCTTTTACAATTTCTTCTTTGGTTTCCATGCGATATCTTTAGTGTTCATTTGATAGACGACAAATGTCCGAGAATTTGAATAATAATACGAAAATACCAAGGGTTCGTGTAAGGAACGAGGTAATATTGGTGTTTTTTTTATGTATAGGTTGGCAAGCGGCCGCCCAAGAAGATTCCTTACGGCTTCGTGCATTGTATGATGCAGCCCTCACCAGAGGGAAAGCCTACTTAAATTTATATGCTTTATGTAAAGAAGCACCGGGCAGATTGTCCGGTTCACCTGCGGCAGAAAAGGCGGTTCAACTCACCGCTCGTCAATTAAGAGAGGCCGGCGCAGACTCGGTGTGGCTTCAACCTGTAATGGTGCCCAAATGGACCCGCGGTGAAGTTGAGAAACTTAGTGCCGAAGTCGATGGAAAATCCTTGGTGTTTCAAGCATGTGCTTTAGGTAACAGCGTTGGAACGAAAGGTGTTTTAAAAGCAAAGGTGGTGATGGTTCCCAACCTTGATGCCTTAAAAACCATGCCTAGGGCCGCTATAGAAGGCCGAATCGTATTTTTTTACCAAGCCCCGGATCCCAAGCATGTAGATACTTTTCATGCATATGGCGGTTGTGCCGGCAGCCGATTGTATGGTGCGGATGCGGCCGCAGAAAAAGGAGCGGTTGCCATAGTGCTCCACTCTTTAACGTTGGCCCAGCATGGCCATGCCCATACCGGAACTTTGATTTACAAACAGATGGCCAAAGCCATTCCAGGGATGGCTCTTAGTCCCATTGCCGCAAAGGCTTTAAGAACCGCATTGACATCTCACCCGGATTTGGAACTGCACATGGAAATGGATTGTCAAAACCATGGCATGGTGCCTTCTTTCAATGTGATTGGCGAGCGGTATGGAAGAGAAAAACCGGATGAATGGGTAGTGGTAGGAGGCCATTTGGACAGCTGGGACAATGGGGAAGGTGCCCATGACGATGGCGCCGGCGTGGTGCATGCGATTGAAACCATTCATTTATTCCACACCCTTAAACTTAGGCCCCGCCGGTCCGTTCGTGCCGTGTTGTTTATGAATGAAGAAAATGGAGCGTATGGCGCCTATGCATATGCGGAGTTTGCCAAAAGACAGAAACATGTTTTTGCCTTAGAATCCGATCGGGGCGGATTTACTCCACGTGGTTTTACCCTAGAAACGGATACACCGGAAGGGAAAAAGGCCTTGGCCAAAATGCAAAGCTGGGCGCCCTTATTTGCACCTTACCTCCTTCATATTTTATCTTCCGGCGGAAGTGGAGTAGATGTAGGAAAAATGCGTGGCCAAGGTTGTGTATTGGGCGGATTTATTCCGGATTCACAGCGATATTTCGATCACCACCACGCGCCTACGGATGCGTTTGAGTCGGTGCATAAACGAGAATTAGAGTTGGGGTCAGCGGCCATTGCCAGTTTAGTATGGTTGGTGGCTGAACATGGATGGGATTAAGCTGTTGTATCAAAATGTTCAAAACCAAAAAAGAGCGGATATTCTTCATCCTAGCCGGATTTTTCATCACCAATGCGGTGGTGGCAGAGTTAATTGGAGGAAAACTCATTAGCGTGGGTCCATGGTCAGGTTGGGGTCCATGGAACCTGAGTATTGGAATTTTGCCTTGGCCCATTGTATTTCTTACCACCGATTTAACCAATGAATATTTTGGACAAAAAGGGGTGCGGCAACTCACGTTACTGACCACGGGTTTGATTGTCTATACTTTTTTAGTGATTTGGCTGGCCATGGGTTTTCCAGCCGCTTCTTTTTCACCTGTATCTAATGAGGCATTTTCCATGGTTTTTGGCCAAAGCATGTCCATCATTTTGGCCTCCCTCGTTGCATTCATGATGGCCCAGTTTGTGGACGTTTTTGTGTTTTGGTTTGTACGGAACAGGACGGGCAACCGGTTGCTTTGGTTACGTGCCACTGGGAGTACGGTGGTTTCACAAGGTATTGATACCTTTATGGTACAGGGTCTGGCATTTTATGTGCCGGGAAAAATCAATTTTGAGGAATGGGTAAGCATTAGCTGGAATGGCTATAGTGCCAAATTATTGATTGCGGTTATGCTCACGCCTCTCATTTATCTGGCGCATTACTGGATTGATAAGTACCTAGCGGCAGAGAAGGATAAAGTTCAGGGTTAAGAGAAAAGAGGCATACTTTGCATGTTTTCTTTTTGAAAGGGCGATTTTAAATTTTTATGCTTGGGAAGTGACGCTTTTATTTTGGAAATCCTTTGCCGTGGATGGTGAAGTACACTTGGTGTTGTTCTCTGTTTTTTGGTGGTCCCCAGCATAGTTTTCTTTTGGAAGGCACACAGGTTGTTTGGCTTTTGTGTTTATAATCGTTTGTCATGAAATTCTTAGTTTTTTAAAGACAAGCATTTTGTGCACTCCGCCTTTCATTTTTACATCTTAAAACGTGGGGAATAATAAGAATCGGTCTGGCTTGAAGCAGCCGTTAGGTTTGGCGCTTCAAGCGAAAGAGGGCTGAGCAGTTTGGTGTGACTCATTATTTAAAATTTAAATTGGGATGGGTATTTTACTTTCCCACCACTTTTTCAAAGGGTTTTAGTTTTCCAAAGGATGAATGGAAAAAGTCTTGTATTTCCAGCTCTTTATTAAAGATGCTCTTTTCTCCTTAGTGGGGGCAAAAAAAAGCCGCTCCCCGAAGGAAGCGGCTTACAGAAGTTTACATTGAAAGCCTTATTCGATGATGATCTGACGCACAGCGCGCAGGTTTACATCGGTGAGCTCAAGGGTGTACATACCTGTAGACAAATGCGCTACTGGAATAGAAAGCACCTCTCCGGCGGTTAGGTTAGCCGCAGATAGGGTGGCAATGGTTCTTCCGGTGACATCGTACAAGGTAATAGATGCTTTGGCGGAAAGGCCTGCATCTAAACGAAGTCTTACTACTTCGGAAGCAGGGTTAGGCCAAATTTCTAATGCAATACCTTGCGCTTCTTCAATGTTTACATTGGTCGCAGAGAAAGGATTGGTTGCGGTAGCAGAAGCACCACACTCATCGGTCACGGTAAGCACAACGTTGTAATTTCCGGGCTGGCTGTACACATGGGTTACATTTGCACCGGTTCCGGTGTTGCCGTCGCCGAAATCCCAGCTGTAGTTGATGCCATTGCCTGTACCTGTTGCGCTAAAGATTCCGGTAAGGAAAGACACGCTTGAGGTGAAGCTGGCAGTAGGCGCAGGGAAGTTGGTAACCTGAATGGTATCTTCAGAAGAACCACAAGAGGAAACAACGGTGATGATGTATTGGTCTGCGGCAGTCACCGTGATGGTAGCATCGTTAGAGAAGTTGCTCCAGAAATATTGAGCACCGGATACCGCAGGGCTACCAAGGGTAACAGACTGGTTGGCGCATTTCTGAATGTCTGGACCTAAGGAATACGTACCAGCTGCAATAAACTCATCTACACCAATATCCGGCGTGGATGTGTTACGGCCATCTCCATCGAAATCTTGGGTAACACCGGCATAAGGTGCACCGGCATTGTCTAGCGCCGCTTCACAGGTATGCAAATCAGAACCATTAAACGCCGGATCTACAGAAACTGAGTTCGCGTCTTTGTTTGTTGCGCTTTGGTAGGCGGCCAAGTTGGCGTAGTTGGTGGTTCCCCATGTCACTAAATCTGCACCGGTGGTGTAGAGGTTATTGTGGTCAGAGGTTCCCACATTGAATGGTGATTCTACCCGGAAGGCTGCACCACCACCAAGCTGTGCCAGGTTGTTGTTCCAGCTGTTAATGCCATTGGCAATGATGTTGCTTGGGCTGTCATTGTGAATGTACAGGGCTACATCATCTGCGTCGGGGCCCATCATGGCTACAGAATTGTGTACCACATCCAGGCCTTGACCTCCGGTAATGTCGATACCTACATTGAGCACGGTGGCATTGGTGTTACCCATATATACCGAGTTGTTGGCTACGACAAACGGATTAGAAAGTGGTCCATTCACATTGTATGCCACGATTCCAACGCCACCAAGGTTGTCGTCGAAGGTGTTTAAGGTGATTTCACCAGAGGAGTAGACGTCTCTAACATATACTCTGAAAGGTGTGCTTCCTGTGCGTGTAGAGGAGAAGTGGTTGCCTGTAACTACAGGATTTTGTTGGCTGAACAAACCTGCACCCAACAAGAAGTAGTTACGAATGGTGTTGTTTTCGATTCTGGTACCCGATTCTGGTTGAGAAATCGATGGGCCACCCATGGATACACTACGTGTTCCACCAATAATTACGTTGTTACGAATAACATTGTCATTGTCTACAGCCACGGTGGAGCGGAAAGCCCAACGATTGGAGTTGTCGGAAGTGGCTAAGGTGTCAGAAATAACCACACAATGCTCTACGATATTAGAGTCTGCGCCACCGAGATAATCCACAATAACGGAAAATGCGGGGTTGTTCATGCGCATGGTCATGTAGCGAATGGTGTAGTAGTCTCCACCGGAGAAGCGCGCTACATAGTTGGTCGCCGCATTGGTGGCAGGAGACACAAGGGTTACAGAGTCTGCGTCAACTGCTTCAGATTGGAAGATGACTCTTGCACCTGCGGTAGCTGGTGTAAAGGGCAACAAATCCATTTGGGTGTTGTATGTACCAGACCTTAGATTGAAAGTGGTGGTATTACACACCCCTCTTTGGTTAATGGCTGAAACTGCAGCAGCCAAATTGGCAAAGTTAGGTGCATTGCCTCCCACGGTGTAGGAGCCGGAAAGTCCGAGATACAAGGTAGAAGTGAGGGTGTCGTTAAAGTTTACGATATCGGCTTGTCCGTTAGGTGAAGACGTCCAAACTTTAAGTACATCTGCATCTTGGAAGTTTCCTGTTCCAATCACCACATTGGCATTGGCACCAGAAGCGATGTTACCTGTCCAGTTGAAGGTGGTTACAGCGCCTCCATTGACTTGCCAAGAAATATCTAATGCAGTAAGTGCATTAATACCGGGATTGGTGACATTGACTTCAATGCTATTGGCCAAGCTGCATCCACCTTGGGTAGCTGGAGAAATCAATGAAGCAATGCCTGCGTCATCACTTGCTACAGGAATAATGGTGATGTTATAATCTTCTGTTTCGCCGTAACCATAGGTTCCGCAAGGGTTCACGTTCATGCTGCTCCATGTTTCGGCCAGTACCACCCGCATCCGGGTAACGCCGGGAAGCGCTGTAGAAGGAATAGTAATGGTTCCGGTATGGTTTCCTAAAGCACCGGGGCTTTGTGCGATCAGGTCGAAACGCTCTCCGGGATCTGTTAACTGACCATTTTGGTTGAAGTCAATAAATACAGTGGCGTAGGAAGTATAGGGTCCACCGCAAGAAGAATGATTAACCACCACGTTATAGGTGGAGTCGTTGTTGGCTACAAGTCCTGCTAAAGAAGAATAGTTTGTGTAGGTAGCACATCCTGCAGGAGAGGGATTATTGAACGTTCCGAAAGTAACGCCACCGATGTGGGTGTCTCCTGTGGATGTCGCATTGCTAGGGCAATAGCAGGTAAGGAAGCTATTTACGTTCACTTGTATAGGCTGGGTCGTATCAGACACCCCTGAACAAGTAGCAATGAGGCGGTAAAACGTAGAAGCTGTGATTTGGGTGGTCAGGGTGGGGTTGGTTTCTCCCATCATGTCGGCCCAAACGGTTCCATTGGCAGACGATTGCCACTGCATGGTAAGTCCTGTTCCCGCGCTAAGACCTTGAGAAGACAAGGTGAAGTTGGTGGCGGGACAAATGGAGGCCGGCCCCGTCAGCGTTCCTGCGCTTGGTGGTGCAGTACAGGCGTTATTGACTACGTTGATGGAATAGTCTTCCGTTTCACCAAAACTGGCAGAAGTACAGTCGCTGGCTTGGGTGGGCACGTTGGTTCCACCAAAGTCATAAATACAGCGAACCCGGAGACGATAGGTGCCGGAGGAAGCCGTAAGCGGAATGGAAATAGAGCCATTGGCTGAATAGTTGGCTCCGGACCACGTAGTGCCTAAAAATTCACCTGCATCTTGAAAGTCCTGGTCATTGTTCAAATCTACCCACAGGGCAATGTGTTGGTAGTTGTAACCGAGGCTTGTTGAATAAGCCGTTGGTGTACCTGCGGTGAGGGTAGGGGCGGGTAATGAGGTGAAGTTGTCATAGGAACTTCCACAAGCCGAAGCATTGTTCAAAGAGCCGAGGGTGAAATTGAGGATTTCATCTCCCCAACTACAATCCGCTACAGGAACACAGTACTGCCCAAAGGCTGTACTGCCTGCGAGCAAGCTTCCTGCCAGCACGAGCCCCAAGCGTGTCCCGGTGTCCCGGGTGAAGGGTAAAAGTCTAAGCATTGTCTTAAGATTTAAGTAAGATTACCTTAAATTTAAAGACATAAAATCTAACTGCCAAAATAAATGCACGGACTTTTCTGAAAGCATAGAAAATCAAAAAGAAAAGTTTATTATTTAATTTCTATGCTTGTCCTACTTTTTTCTTCATGTCTTCCATGTCTTGTTGTAGCTTTAATACAGCCCGCTGTATTTCATCTCCCGGAATTTGAGGCTCAGGTAAGTCCGCAGAAATAAAATGTACAAAGCTCCAGATTTCTAACAACTCTTGCAGGGCGACTTCATAGGGCGGATAAGCCGGATTGGTAGAACACAACATAAGCGTTCCATGCGATGGTATTCTGTTTTGCACAATTTTAAAAACGGCACCTTCTTCACGGGTCACCACAATGCAAGGGGTGCCACTTTTCAGGTTTGACCAATCTTGCACATACGCGCCTGTAACCCAGGAGCCCGGTGCCACCGGTGGCATAGAATCTCCGGCAATCTGAAACGTACGATATTTTTTTTCCCGGTCTAAAAAAGGAAGGTGAAAAGCGGGCAACACCGAAATAAAGTCAGGATCCGCATAGCCTGCTGTATAGCCTGCTTTGGCTTTTATTCCGACCAATTCTATGTTCTCACGGTTATGGCTGTCCAATGTTGTGGCTAAAATGCGAAGCTTTCGGCCGGTAATGTCCACATCATATTGATGGGTCATTTCCTCCAATTTATTCGATGTAAACCCTGAAATATCCTCTGTAAGCAACCGCTCCACGGAGATTTTGAAGAAGCGCGTAATCTTGAGCAGCGTATCTAAGCTGGGCTCGGTTGCGCCATTTTCGTAAGCACTATACGTGGTACGCTTGATCCCCAACACGGCGGCTACCTCTTCCTGAGAACGACCCCTGTGTTTGCGTAAAGTTTTTAGGTTGGTAGCAAAGTACATGCGTAGTATTTTGAAGATAAAATTGGGAAAAAATTGCAACAATGCCTAATTTAATGACGCTTTTTTGACAGAAATAATGGCAAATAATCGCTTTGTGCTTCATATAGACATGGATGCCTTTTTTGTGGCAGCAGAATGTTTACGTAATACGGCCCTGCAAGGGAAGCCACTTATTATTGGTGGAATCGGTGACCGTGGTGTGGTTTCCTCCTGTTCGTATGAAGCCCGGAGGTTCGGGATTCATTCTGCCATGCCCATGGCCTTGGCCAAACGGCTCTGCCCTCATGCCACGGTGTTGGGTGGTGACATGGAGTATTATTCAAAACTGTCCGGACTGGTTACGGCGGTTATTCAAGATACCGCACCCTGTTTTGAAAAGGCTTCGATTGATGAATTTTATGTGGACCTCACCGGCATGGATCGTTTTTTTGGCTGTGCGCAATGGAGCAAAGAACTACGGGAAAAAATTACCCGTGAATGTGGCTTGCCTAGTTCTTTTGGTCTTTCGGCCAATAAAACGGTGTCTAAAGTGGCCACCAATACCGCCAAACCCAACGGAATGAAGCAGATTCTCCATGGCGAAGAACGTGGATTTTTATCTCCGCTTCCCGTGGCAGATTTGCCCATGGCCGGTCAAAAAACGGTCGCCAGATTGCGGGACATGGGGGTCGTGTACATCAATACTTTGCAGGCCATGCCGCAATCTTTAATGATTCAGGGTTTTGGATTGCCGGGAAAGATTTTATGGGAAAGGGCACAAGGTGAGGACAGTCGACCCGTGGTGCCCTACCAAGAACAAAAATCCATTGGCGTGGAAGTGACCCTTGGTCGAGATAGTACCGATGCAGCTTATTTACAGCGTCTTCTCACAGCCTTAACCGAAAAGGTAGGTTTTCGACTGCGTAAAACACGTAAACTCACAGGCTGTATCGCAGTAAAAATCAGGTATTCCGATTTTAATACCCACACCCGCCAGCTGAAAATTCCTTACACAGGAAACGACCAGACCCTGTTGCCTTACGTGCGTCAATTGTTTACCCAGTTGTACGATCGTCGACTACGCATTCGACTTGTCGGGGTCCGCTGCACCGACTTGGTACATGGCAGCCCTCAATTGTCACTTTTTGACCATGAATCCAAACGCTTACACTTAGATGCTGCCTTAGATCTTGTGCGCCGCAAGTTTGGTGAAAAGTCTGTCCAGCGTGCGCATTACCATGGTCTTAAGTTTTAAGTGAGGTGCATGTAGCAGTTGTTCTTCTTCTTTTTTCACCCATCCATGCGTTGTTCTTTTACCTTTCTTTTGGCCCTAAACAAATAATGAGTATAAAAGACGGGGCTTTGATGTGACCATGAAAATGCGCGTATATTTGGCCTAACCAACAAGCTTTAAGGTTATGCGTATTTTGGTCACCGGAGGTACAGGTTATATTGGCTCCCATACCGTGGTTGCTCTTTTAGAAGCGGGTCACCACGTAATAAGCGTAGACAACCTAAGTAATTCAGAAGCTTCCGTCAATGAACGAATTACAGACATTGTAGGACATGGACCCTCGTTCTTTGAGGTGGATTTATGTGACCAAGTTCGCCTGCGCGAAGTATTTGAGAAGGTTGGTCCCATCGATGGTGTGATTCATTTTGCCGCGTTCAAAGCGGTGGGAGAATCTGTGGCGCAACCCCTTCGTTATTATCAAAACAATGTAAACGGGCTTCTGAGTTTGCTTGAATGCATGACAGAATTTGGGGTAGGACAACTTGTGTTCTCTTCCTCTTGTACAGTGTATGGCACGCCTGAACAGTTGCCTGTAACCGAACAAGCACCTTTGCGGCCTGCACAATCTCCTTACGGTGCCACCAAACAGATGGGCGAGCAAATCATTAGCGATTGGGTACGTGCCCATCCACATGCGCGGGCCTTATTGTTGCGGTATTTTAATCCAATTGGCGCACATCCTTCCGGAAAAATTGGAGAATGGCCACGAGGCGTACCCAATAACCTGGTGCCATTTATTACCCAAACCGCCGCAGGATTAAGGGAACGACTTCAAATTTTTGGGTCGGATTATCCAACCCCGGATGGTACCTGTATTCGCGATTATATTCATGTATGTGATTTGGCGGATACGCATGTATTGGGATTGTCGCGATTGCCACATCTTTTGCCGGGTGGGCAGGTAAGGGCTTTGAATGTTGGGACCGGTTCAGGTACTTCTGTGTTGGAAGCAGTGTTGGCTTTTGAAAAAGTCAATGGCGTGCCGGTTCCCCGTGCCTTTGCTCCCAGACGCGAAGGAGATGTGGTACAAATTTGGGCCGATGCTACCACGGCCATGGAAGTCCTACAATGGACTCCGCGCTTTTCCTTGGAAGATGCCATGCGGACCGCCTGGCTTTGGGAACAAAACCTCAGAAAGCATACCTAAAAACTGGTTTTCAACGTTCTCAAGTTGATAAGCTTTTGTAGCATGGTCCCGGTGAACCAAGCCATGCCTGTATTTTTGTCATATGCGGCTCGGTCTGTCTTTCAAAATACTTTTGTGGGTATTGGTTTTCCCTTTGTTGGGGATGGCTCAGTCGCGCAGTGGTTTGGAGAAGAAAAGAAAACGCCTTCAGCAGGATATCCACTACACCAATAAGCTTTTACGCGAGAACAAGAAAAAGCAAGAAGCCTCTACGGCCCAGCTTCAAAAAATTGCGTTGAATATTCAGCGGCGCACCGAGCTAATGGGCACCTTGGAAAAGGAACTTTCCTTGATGGAAAGAGAGATTGATAGCACATTGAAAGAGATTCAGCAGCTGGAAACAGGGCTCGAAAGGCTTAAGAAGGATTATGCCGCTTTGGTGCGGCGCACCTATATTTATGGTAAAACCCATCACCGTTGGGTTCGGATTCTTTCGTCTCAGGGTATGGGCGAGGCGCTTCGCAGGACGGCCTATTTCGAGCGGATGGAGGAAGTGCGGCGTTCGAAAGCCATTCACGTGCGTCAGATGCGGGATACCCTTGCGCAAAGGGTGAATCAATTGGAACAAATTCGGATAGAAAAGACCGGAACTTTGGAAGAAATGTCTGCACAAGCTGCTGCGCTGGCGGCCGAAAAGACGGAGAAAGAAAGACAGGTGGTGGCTTTGCGCGCCAAAGAGGGTGAGCTTATGGCGGCTATTCGTAAAAAGCAGGCTGAATCTGAACAACTTTCCAGAAAGATTAATGAAATTATTCAGCGTGAAATAGCCGAGGCTCGAAGAAAAGCGGAGGCAGAAGCCAAGCGAAAAGCTGAAGCGGAGGCCAAAAGGAGAGCCGAAATGGAGAGGGCACGTGCCAATTCCACATCAGGGACGGGCAATACCACGACCTCTTCCACACCATCCGGCGGATCTTCTTCCCGGCCAACGGCGCCCCCGTCCCTCACGGAAACGCCTGAAAGTGCAGCTTTGTCCCGTGATTTTTCTTCCAACCGTGGCAAACTCCCTTGGCCGGTGGAAAAGGGAGTGATTACCGGAAAGTTTGGGAGACATCCCCATCCTGTTTTTTCTCATGTAGAAATACAGCGCGACGGCGTTGATATCAGCACGGAGCGCGGCGCCGGTGTACGGGCAGTGTTTAGAGGAGAGGTTTCCACGGTAATTCGTATGCCGGGTTACGAACATGTGGTGATACTTCGGCATGGACAGTATATGAGTGTTTATGGAAACTTAGCCTCAGTGAGCGTGAAAAAGGGGGATGTACTACAAACCCGACAAAAAATGGGCGTGGCGTATGAAGATGAGTCTTCCGGTCGAACCCAAGTACATTTTCGCGTCATGGCGGGAGAAGTGGCGGAAAACCCCGAACTTTGGCTTGCCAGATAAGTATCTTATGGACATTGAAGTTTTTGAACAACGCCTCGAGCAATTGGATAAAGATGCTCTTGTCACTTTTGTCATTCGCAGGCAACACCAGTTTTCACCTGAGGAAAAAGAAGTGGTTCAACGCTTGGTATCGGCCAAACTGCCTCCCGATGTTTGGCAAGTTCACGTTGAGAAACTTCGAAGAGATGGTGTGGATTTAACGCCCTTACATAAGCCCAAGCTATCCACCCCAAAAACGTCCAACACCAACAATCCCCTCATGATATGGTTGCTTATTTTTTCCTTGGTGGTGGGTTTGGGTGCGCTTGTGTATTCTTCTGTATTTCGGTGATTTTTTCTCATTCCCGATTTTTAACATAAAAAGAAACGCCCGTAGTAAACGGGCGTTTCTTTTTAGCTCATGATTTATTGCCACACGGACACATCTTCATTGTACCAAGAGAAATGACGCTGCATAATGGCGTCTTTTTCCGAACGGATATAATCTATAAAGGCTTTTCCTACGGGCGATAATTTTTTGTTTTTTAGCCATACCAGACGCCATTCAGAAGTAAGGGGCAGGCCGGGGTAAGGGATAATTTTTATTTCGTGGTTGGCCAACTCGTTGTGTAAACCAATCAGGGGAAGAATGGAGTAGCCCAACCCAGCGATAATGGCTTGCTTTACTGCTTCATTGGAGGTAAGCTCAAGACGTTTGCGGGTATGTAATCCGGATTGCTTTAAGAAGCGTTCCATTTCTAGGCGCGTGGCAGAGCCTTCCTCCCGGTAAATCATGGGGACTTGGTTGAGTGGGGGAGGTGTATTAGACGCTTCTTTTCCTCCGACCAGATAGAGCTTATTCTGAACAAGCACCTCGGATTCTACGGCAAAATTATCGGGGATCATAGAAAGCAAAGCAAACTCTACTTCGTGTTTTTTCAACGTATCTACTACGTTGACCTTATTGCCTACGTCTAAGGTCAGGTCGATGCCGGGGTTTTGTTGAATGAAGCCGGATATAAAGGCAGGTAACACATATTTTCCGGTAGAGGCGGTGGAAATGGTGAGGCGTCCGGATAGGATTCCTTTGTAAGCTAAGGTTTTATAGTTGATGGCCTGTACTTCATTCAAAATTCGTTCTGCCATTTCGGCCACTTCCATACCAAAATCAGTGATATAAATCTGTCTGCCACGAATACCGGTTAGGGGTATATCAAATTGTTCTTGAAAGTTTTTCAATTGAATAGATACAGCCGGCTGGGTCATGTGTAAAATTTCTGCCGCACGGGTGATGCTTTTATGCTGAACGACCTTTAGAAATACATCAAGTTGGTGTAAAGTATAGTGCATGATGTTTTATTTTTTGTTCCATTTGTTATAACTGAAATTTATATTTAATGTTCATATGTATCGCTATAATTTATATTATTTTTTGCTATTTAATTTTTATTGGCCAATAAATTATTTAAAATCAATATTTTATAGTTATTTGTTTTTTGAAATAATTTCCGTTTGAAATGATGTTTTTTCACTCTCTGATTATGATGTGGCATTTTTTTATAATGTTTAGCTTATGTTTTTTTTTAAAAAAAAGTAAACCCTAGCACACTTTTAAAATGGCTAGGGTTTGTTGTATGATGTCTCTACTGACCCGAACTAACTTCGTAAATGCACTCCTGCTTCTTCCTTTAACAGTGCCATGATATTTTTCATTAATTCTTCCACTTCTTCTTCTCTCAAAGTCCTGGAAGCATCTTCAAATTGAAGGGATAGGGCATACGAGGAATGATTTTCGGGAATACCTTTGCCTGTATACACATCAAAAACTTCCAATGCAGAAAGCAGTTTACGTGCTTTTTTACGGATGATCCGATCGAGTTGTTCAAATGAAATCTCGTTGGGGACGAGCAAGGCGATATCTCTTCGAATTCCCGGGAATTTAGAAATTTCCATGTAGGTTTTGGGTCCGCTTGCTCCCCAAGAAACGGCTTCATCCCAGCAAATTTCAGCCAGCCACACCGGTTGCTTTATATCGAAGGATTTGAGCAGTTTTGTTGTGGGGGCGTAGATGCTGGCCAATCTTTGGCCTCTGGTGTCTAAGTGCCATACCCCTTGAAAAGCTTCCGTGGAAGCGCCGGTAGTGGTGGTTTCAACTTCAATTCCAAGGTGCGATAGTACACTTTCCACCAGACCTTTGATGTCGAAAAATCCGGTTTCATGGGGTTTCTGCTGCCATTGCATGGGTGCGTGCAAACCGGACAGCAGTATGCCTAACCTTTTCTTTTCTACATAATGTCCTTCTTGTCCTTGCGTGGCGCGTTGGTAGGTTTTTCCCAGTTCAAACAGAGGTAAATGCAATTGCCGGTGGGAGATGTTGTGGGAGGCCACTTGCAGCATGGAGAGTTTTAAATCCGGACGCATGAGATCCAGGTCGCGGCTCAAAGGATTGGCCAAGCGCACCCAATTTTCTTCTGGTTCCGTTTGCAAAACCATCATTTTTTCCGAAGAAACCAAGGATAAGGTCACCATTTCACTAAGGCCCTTGGCGGAAAGGAGATGCTTTACCTGAATTTCTTTGTTAAAGTCCCCTTCTTTTTTCTGCAATGGAATATTGGCCATGAGTGCTTTTCCAAGCGGAATACGGTCGAATCCGGCAATCCGAATAACCTCTTCTGCTAAATCGGCCGGTCTGCTTACATCGGGTTTGAAACCGGGGACGGTGACTTCTCGGCTTTTGCCGGTCTCTTTTACCTGAAAACCTAGGCTTTGTAGGATGTTGACCTCTTCCTCTGGGGAAAAGTAAACGCCAGCCAATTTTGAAATATAGTCTGGCAACAAAGTGATTTTTTTAGGCTGGGGCATGTCCTGCGAAAACTGCTCTTGCACCGCCAAACAGGTTCCTCCTGCGTAAGTTTGAATTAACTGTGCTGCCAAGTACAGGGCTTGTGGAATGGCAAAAGGGTTAGCGCCTCTTTCAAAGCGAAAGCTGGCGTCGGTATGCAAGCCGTGTCTTTTGGCCATTTTTCGGGTGACGCCCGGATGAAACCATGCGGATTCCAGAAAAATATCGGTGGTTTCGGTGCTTACACCAGATTCTGCGCCTCCAAAAACTCCTGCGAGACAAAGGGGCTTTTCTACATCGGCAATGACAAGGTCTTCCTCATGCAGGGTTCTTTCTACCTCGTCTAAGGTGGTCAAGACTTCTCCCGCTTTGGCTCGGCGCACCTTAATGATTTGTCCTTTAATTTTTTGGGCATCAAATGCATGAAGGGGGTGTCCAAGGAGCAACATCACATAATTGGTGACGTCCACCACATTGTTAATAGATTTTACCCCAAGACTGGTCAATCTATGTTTCAAAGCGTCCGGAGACGGCCCTACTTTTACGCCTTTCAGTGTGAGTCCTGCATACCTTACACATGCACTTTCATCTAAAATTTGTACCGGAATACCCGTTTCCTTGTTTTGGGAAGGCGCAGGCACCTCAGGTTCTGAAAAATGGTGTTTTCGTTTTTGTTGTTGAAGCCACGCAGCCACATCTCTTGCAGCTCCAATATGGCAGCTAGCATCAACGCGGTTTGGGGTGATGTTAATTTCTAAAATCGTATCCTGTGTCACTTCAAATACGACTGCAGCAGGTGTTCCTGCGGTCCAATGGTCAGGCAAAACCATAATACCATCGTGGCTTTGACCGAGTCCAATTTCGTCTTCGGCACAAATCATTCCATGGGACGGTACCCCACGGATTTTAGCAGCTTTAATGACCAACGGCGTTTCGGCACCTGTTGGATAGAGTGTGGCGCCGGGCAAAGCCACCACTACAGTTTGGCCCGCGGCCACATTGCTGGCACCACATACAATGGTTTGTACTTCTTCAGCACTAACTTGTACTTCACATACTTGCAAGCGATCCGCATCCGGATGCTTGGCTACGGATTGAACTTTCCCAACCACCACGCCTTGGAGCCCTCCTTCAAGAGAAGAATAGGTTTGGATATCTTCTACTTCTAGCCCCGTGCGGGTAAGGATATCTGATACTTCTTCTGCTGAAAGGGAAAGGCCTAGCAGATCATTTAACCATTGAAGGGAAAGTTTCATAAGCGTTTTTCGCTGTAAAATTTTTGCGCCTGTAAAAATACGCATGGAAATGGCAGTTCCAACCTAATTCCTGTTTATTCGCCGAAGTGTTTAAGTTTGTAATATGGGTGATAAAAAAAGAAAAGCCAGATTTCTGGCCTTGCATTGGCAAATTTTGATTGGAATGGCCCTTGGACTGGGCTGGAGTCTTGTGGCAGTGCGCCTTGGTTGGCAAGAATGGACTTTGGATTGGATCAAACCCTTTGGTACCATATTTATGCGTATGCTCAAAATGGTTGCGGTTCCTTTGGTTTTGGTTTCACTTATTCAGGGTGTAGGTAGCCTGGCCGACCTCAGTGCATTGTCTCGCATGGGTTTGAAAACGGTAGGGCTGTACATGTTTACAACCGTGGTGGCTATTTCTTTAGGTTTGGGTTTGAGTGTGGCTTTTGAGCCGGGAAAGGCGTTATCCCCACAAACACGAGAACAACTGCTTGAAAAATATGGCCAAGGCTTGGTGGAAAAGCAAACCCAAATGGCCCAACAAGATTCCGGGCCGCTTCAGTTTTTGGTGGATTTGGTTCCAGAGAATTTTTTCAAAGCCACTTCCGATAATACATTCATGCTTCAAGTGATTGTATTTGCCTTATTTTTTGGGGTTGCTTTGATCATGGTTCCGCGCGAAAGAGTGCAAGTGGTAAGAGATTTTTTTGATGGGGCCAATGACATCATTTTAAAAATGGTGGATTTAATTATGTTGTATGCTCCTATTGGTGTTACAGGACTTATGGCGGGCGTTTTGGTAGAAATTTCAGGAAATGACCCAAGCGCCATGTCCGGCATTTTATGGAGCCTCTTAGGCTACTCACTTACCGTAGTGCTTGGACTTTTTTTATTGATTTTTGGCGTGTATCCTATGCTTCTTTTGGCGTTTTTACCCTCTTATCGAAACTGGGAAAAGATACGCCAGTTTTATGCGGCCTTAATGCCGGTACAGATGCTTGCGTTTTCTACGTCCAGCAGTGCGGCCACCCTGCCGCTGAACATGGAGCGGTGTGAAGAAACCCTTGGTTTGAAAAAGCAAACGGTGGGCTTTGTATTGCCTTTGGGTGCTACCATTAACATGGATGGTACGAGTTTGTACCAAGCCGTAGCGACCGTATTTATTGCCCAAGCTTTTGGAATGGATTTGACCTTGGGTCAATTGGGCACCATTGTGCTTACCGCCGTTCTTGCTTCGGTGGGTTCTGCGGCTGTTCCGGGTGCCGGGATGGTGATGTTGGTGATTGTTTTGTCTTCTATAGGTTTAAGTGTAGAAGGCATATCATTGGTTATGGCCACGGACCGTATTTTAGATATGTTGCGAACTGTAGCCAATGTAACCTCCGATGCCACAGTGGCTACGGTGGTAGATGCGGGAGAAAAAAACACGCCATGACAAGTATTCGTGCATGGTTGGTTCGCTTAAGTCTTCCTGCCTTGCGCATGACCGTGCAGCCCGAACGCAGGTCAGTAAGGGCCATGCGGGTTGGAATGGAGGGTTTTTTAAGTCGTTTTCCTAAACCTTCGCCTTTCATTGAAACACACTTTTCCTTGACCAATCTAGCGGGGAGAATGATACATAGCCATGCTTCTGCTTTTCCGCAGGTGGGCATACTTTATTTTCACGGGGGCGGTTATGCCATGGGTTCCAGCCGCACCCATCGTTTTTTAGCTGCCAGATTGTCAGAGCGCTTAGGTGTTCCTGTCTTTTTACCCGATTATCGTTTAGCCCCTGAGCATCCCTTTCCGGCTGCGGTGGAAGATGCCGTGCTGGCCTGGCAGCAAATTCCAGCGGCTTATCCCCACCTTACCCATTGGTTGATAGGTGGTGATTCTGCGGGTGGAGGACTTGCTTTGGCTTTGCTTCAAGAAATCAGGAGATTAGGTCTTTGTTCTCCCATAGGTACGTTTTTATTTTCGCCTTGGGCAGATCTTTATTCAGGACATGCAGCACATAAAAAGTTGGAAAAAAAGGATCCTTACTTGGATGTGCCCATCATTCGGTCTTGGGGCATTCAATATGCGGGCGAACACATTGGACATCCTTTAGCTTCAGTAATTGGTGGAACTTACACGCAGGCCGGTCCGATTTTACTACAAGTGGGCACCCATGAAATCTTGTACCAGGATGCGTGTATGCTGCGGGATGTTTTGGAACATACGGTGGGTGTAGAACTCCAATTTTCACCATGGAAAGGAATGTTTCATGGATTTCAAATGTGTGAAGGATTTTTTCCCGAAGCAGGAAAAGCTTTAGATGAATTTGCCGTTTGGGCGCGACAGGTCATCCAAAAATCAGTATCTTAGAACCATGCGGGCCTTCGTTTTTTTGTTGTTTTTTATGCTTTCCCTCGCAGTTTCTGCGTTTTTTCATTGGGGCTGGGGTACATTACCTCCTTTCGGTAAAATCCTTGACCCCGTAAACGGTCTATGGGCTAATGCCGAAACTAAACAACATTATGCACAAGCCGACTTCCGTTCTTCCAGGGTTCAAGCGCCTGTAGTGGTGCGCTACGATGAACGTTTGGTGCCCCATATTTATGCGCAAAACGAGCATGATTTGTTTTTTGCCCAAGGGTTTGTTACCGCTCGTCATCGACTCTGGCAAATGGAGTTTACGGCCTTATTTGCTGCGGGTCAGTTAAGTGAAGTATTAGGGCCACGCGCCCTTGCTTTGGATCGGTCCCAGCGAAGAAAGGGTTTGGGCTATGCGGCAGAACTTAGCCAAACAGAATTTTTACGCGACCCACGTACCAATGCGGTGTTGCAAGCTTTCACTGATGGCGTAAATGCGTATATCGGGCAGTTAAGTTATCGGGATTTTCCGGTGGAATATAAATTATTGGATTATGCTCCAACGCCTTGGACTCCGCTGCGCTCCGCATTGATTTTAAAGTATATGGCCGATTTATTGACCGGTGGTGATACCGATGTCGCCTTGACGGAGGTTTTTCATGAACTTGGTGCAGTACAACTTTGGGAAGATTTTCCGGATCGGATCGAAGAAGATTCCGCCGCTATTGTTCCCCCTGTTTCGTGGGAAGCACATAATATCATTTTAGATACCGCTTCTGTTCCATGGGTTCCCGTTTGGCCCCCGAAGCGCCAGGGACCTGGATTAAAGTCTTTTCCCTCTCTCATGGGTGTAGATTCCAATGTGGCGGTTCCATCAGATGCTATTCCGGCCGCTCCGGTTCCTTCGGAGACCTCACCACCAGCGGAATCTCCCTCGCGTCCGGAACCCAGAGGGTCCAACAACTGGGCGGTTTCCGCACGAAAGTCAGCCACGGGTGCACCCTTACTTGCCAATGACCCCCATTTACCGCTCAACCTACCTTCGATTTGGTTTGAAATGCATCTTCATGCGCCAGACATAGATTGTTATGGGGTGTCTATTCCTGGAACGCCCACCTTGATTATCGGATTTAACAATAGGGTGGCTTGGGGTGTAACCAACGGAACCATTGATGTAAAAGACTGGTACACGGTTACATTCAAAGATAACCTAAGGGAAGAATATTTATATGACCAGCGTTGGTTGCCGGTGACTTACCGGGAAGAACGCATTAAGGTTCGGGGGCAGGATGAAATCATAGATACGGTTCGTTATACTTTGTACGGCCCCATCTCTCATGAAGACACGCTGATTGCGGGAAAAAGGACAGGTTTAGCCATGCGCTGGACAGGCCATGACCCAGCCAATGAATTGCTTACATTTTATTTGCTGAACAAGGCGAAAGGGTACGAAGATTACCGGGCTGCTTTGTCCTATTTTGCTTGTCCGGCTCAGAACTTTGTATTCGCAGATATTTCAGGAAATATTGCCATGGTCCAGCAAGGACGAATACCTCTTCGTTGGCCTGGGCAGGGAAAAATGGTCATGGATGGTCATTTGCCGGTGTATCAATGGCAAGGATATTGGGACGAGGCTTGGATTCCACAAGTGAAAAATCCACCACGTGGTTATGTGTATTCCGCCAACCAATATCCCACGGATAGCAAGTTTCCCCTTTATTATTCGGGTTGGTTTGAGCCTTATAGACATCTTCGCATCGCTGAACTTTTGGCACAGCCAGGTCCATTTACCGTAGAAGACATGCAGCGCTTTCAACTGGATGAAGTGGTGATTCGCGCCCGCATGTTCTTACCTGAGCTGTTAATGCATCTAAGTGATTCTGTGAAACAACTTCCCGGTGCTCAGCCTTGGTTAGATAGCCTAAATGCATGGGATTTTCGGTATCATGCCTCCTCAGTCCTTCCGGTATTTTTTGAAAACTGGTATCAGGAAGTAACGCAGGCCATGCTGGCTCCTTATGTGGAAAAAAACTTATTGACGCCCCAGCCTGATGCGCTGTTCAGGAAATGGAAAAAGAATCCCCAACCTTCTTGGGTCTCCGATGGTTTTATTCAAACGCTGAATGTGTTTTCAGCGCCTTCTTCTTCGGAGGTCTGGTGGAAAGAAAAAGAAACGCGACTGCAGCACATGGCGAAGATTCCTGCTTTTGGCTCCGAAGTTTTGGAAGTCGGGGGCAATGAGCACGCCTTAAATGCCATTACCAGTACGCATGGTCCTTCGTGGCGGATGGTGGTGTCTCTGGAGAAAAGTCCTCGTGGTTGGGGCGTGTATCCCGGTGGCCAATCTGGAAATCCAGGTTCACCCTTTTATTTATCTCACAATACCGTTTGGTCCAAAGGCTCATATTATCCTTTAGAACGACTCGCTCCGGACGCATGGCGTGCTCGTCCATCGGCAGGAGTGCTTACCCTAAACCCAAGTAATCCATGAGAACCTTCGGATTTTATAGTACTATTTTGCTTTTGGGAACAAGCGGCGCCTGGGTTTTAGGTTGGATAGCTTTTCCGTTGGTTTCGTTTATTGCTGCCTACTTTTGGCGCCCATCTTGGGCATGGTTGTCTGGATTTCTGGCAGGTGGATTTGCTTGGGTTATCCTTGCTGCCGCCATAGATAGCTACACCGAAGGGGTGATGGGAGGTAAAATCGCGTCCTTATTTTCTTTGGCGCCGAAAAGTTGGATCGCGCTCCTTTTAACCGGGCTAGTGGGGGGATTAGGTTGTAGTTTCCCATCTGTTTCTGGCAAATGGCTGTGGAAACTGCGTGAAGATCAGCGGCAAAAACAGCGGTATTCCAGGCGGCCAAGTTCTGTTTTTGGCCGCGTGATAGGAAGATAAATACGAAAGACCCCCAAAGGGAAACATTTACCAAGTGATGATGACCTGCCCTTGTCCGGAGTTGAATCCGCCTTGCTGGCTTGGTGAGGTTCCTGTGTTGAAGCTGCCGCCACCGGCACCTCTGCGACATTCGCCAGTATGTCCGCCGCTGGCGCCGCCGGAGTAGCCACCACCACCACCACCCTCGCAATTTCGGTTTCCGCTTCCTCCTCCCCCAAAACCTCCGAAAGTATCACTTGGCCCACCAATATTGCCACCAGTTGCCCCGAGAATTGCACCTAAGCCACCTTGGCCATAATATCCATTTCCTCCATTGGTGAGCCAGCCTCCCCCACCTCCTCCATTGGATTGAGCGAGTCCAGCTCCTCCATTCCCTCCAGAACCACCTATCGCATTGCAGGTGCTTCCACCGCTAGAAGAAGATAACCCGTCCATGCTGTGACTGCCGTTGGTTCCATAGCCACCTCCACCACCAGCAGCAATCATTAAGTTGGATGATGTTGGAGATGTTCCGTTGAATACAAAACTTCCTCCGCCTCCTCCGCCACAGCTACCTTCCGTTCCGCCCATTTGTCCAACAAGAATGCCTAATACTTGGCCCGCACTTACGGTAAACGTTCCCATGGTTCGAGCGCCTAAGCCTCCACCACCTGTTCCGCCGCCTCTGGCGCCGCGACAATCAATGGTGATGGTACAAACGCCAGGAGGAACCGTCCAATATTGAATGCCGCCAGTTACGGTGACCACGCCATTTCCATACGCACTGTTGCATTGGCTTTGGCTGGGACCATTAATGCCTGTTGCACCACAAGGTGTGAAGGTGCGGTTACCTCCGGAAATACAATTGAGCACAGTGATGGTTTGCACGCTGCTGTCCACACAACCTGCGGAATTGGTGGCTACAAGTTTGGCCGTATAAGTACCGGGGTTGGCCCAAGTAACAGAGGGATTTGCACTGTTTGAAGTGGCCGGGGTACCGGAGGTAAAGGTCCAAGCGTAGGTTAGCCCAGATTGGGTTGGCGTAAAGGTAACGGCTTGCCCAAATCCTACGGTAGTTGAAGACGCGGTAAAAGTTCCAACAGGGTTGGAAGCCGTCACGGCCAGGTTGCTATAAGAAGAGGCACCACAGTAATTTACAGACGAAACACCGATGTTTCCTGTGGTTTGGGTGAAATTGACCGTAATGGTGGTATCTGTTCCTCCTGATACAATAGTCGCTCCTGCGGGAACAAGCCATTGATAACTTGTTGCGCCGGGCACACCAGCGATGGTATAAACTTGGTTGGTGGCATTGGCGCAGACAGAAGCCGCACCAGAAACTAAACCCGGCATAGGGGGTGCTTGGGTACAGCTGCAAGACACGTCTTTCCAGCCTGAATTGGTATAAAAAATTTGTAAGCAGTCACTTGTGGTGTTGAAAACCAAAAGACCATGCGCGGGATTGGCAATGGTATTTCTTTGGGTGAGGGTCATCCTTGGAGGCAAAACGCCCCCTTGGGTAGATTGAATGTCTAGGATCGAAGAGGGGTGGGGTGGGTTTGAGGCGCCAATGGTCACGCCGTTGCTTTGTGCAAAGGTGATTGCGAATCCCGAAAAAACTAAAAATATAGTCTTTAATACTGTGGTTAAAAATTTCATTTTATAGTAGTTAGTTATTTACCAAGTAAAAATAATTTGTCCGTTTCCGGTTTGGAAGCCTGATGTATTGGTTTGGTTGGTGCCGGAATTGAAGCTTCCGCCACCTCCGCCGCCCCAGCCGTTAGATGCGCCACCGCCGCCACCAGAGTATCCTCCGCCGCCCCCGCCGCCATAGTTTCCACCACCGCCACCGCCGCCAAATCCACCGCCGCCAGCGTGTTGTCCATTGCTGCCTCCAGCTCCACCATTTACGAAGGAAAATCCTGGTCCGCCTACTGCACCGTCTCCACTAGGAACCAAGCCATTGCCAAAAAAGCCGCCGCCCCCTCGCCCTGAATTGGTTCCACCGTTATTACTTCCCCCTTGGCCTCCTGTTCCTCCTGAATTTCCCCCCGATCCCTGCCCCGTTCCTCCTGAGGTGGTGGTAGGGGCATCGCTTCCTCCAGAAAGGCCTCCACCGCCTCCACCGCCACCAGCCACCACAATGGGTTGACCTGCCAACGCTACGAAGCTTCCTCCCCCGCCCCCGGTACTTTGGCCATTATGACTTCCACTTGAATTGTTGTTCAATCCTTGCTGTCCCACCAAAATCTGATAGGTTTGCCCTGGTGAGACATTCACCGTACCAATAATTCTAGCGCCTCGACCACCTTGCCCCGCATTTCCATTTCCCCCTTGTGCACCGCGTACCTCCATGGTTACAGCACACACGCCTGCCGGAACGGTCCAGTTGACGATACCACCTGTATAATTGAATGTAGCGGAGCCTCCCGTTACACAATTCGATACCGTCACATTTTGGTTTACCGTTGCGGTACAACCTTGTGTGGAAATGAGGGTATGCGTAACAGCATACGTTCCGGCATTGGTCCAAGTAACCGAAGGGCTCGTGGCGCTTGAGGTGGAAGGTGTTCCACTTGCCATGGTCCAGCTATGCGTTCCTGCACTGGTATTTGGAACCAAGGTGGTTGCCCCATTGGTGGTGGGTGTTGCCGGAGATGTGGTGAATCCCGCATCAGGCGTTTGTACTGAAATGGCTGTAGAAAAGGGGGATGCAGCGCCACAGGTATTGCTGCTGGTCACGGTGATGTTTCCTGATACCGCACCGGAGATGGAAACCGTAAGGCTGGCGGTTCCTTGACCGGAAGTGATGGTCATACCGGACGGAACGGTCCAAGTGTATGCGCTCGCTCCTGCGATCTGAGGCGTAGTAAATACTAATCCTGTAGCACCAATACACATGCCGGTGGACGGCATTTGAATACTGCTTGAGGGCGCAGGCGCAGAAGTGCATTCGCAGGCCATGTTCACCCAATTTCCATTGATTTGGGTTTCAACACAGGATGTGGTGGTGTTATAAATGACCAAACCTGTGGCAGGTGCCACGATGGCATTTCTTTGCGCTGTAGTAAGCCTAGGTAATAAAAAACCTCGATCAGAAAAGTCCAATTCCAATCCCGCGCTTGGGTCAGGATTGCCCGGTTGTGTTCCCATTTTTACGCCTTGGGCAAAAAGGCCGGCGCTGCAAAACAACGCAAAAAGTATATTTCTTACCATGTGATGGTTATTTGGCCATTTCCACTTTGAATTCCCGAAGCTCCGGAAGTGTTACTTCCGCTGTTAAAGCTTCCTCCACCTCCACCTCCCATGGCGGAAGGGCCTGTTCCATAAGGAACACTGCCACCACCTGAATATCCACCACCGCCGCCGCCAGAATGGGTTCCACTGGGATACCCGCCGCCGCCAAATCCACCACAAACTCCGCTACAGGTTCCGGCAGGACTGGATAAAACGCTGGTCCATCCTTTTCCTGCGCCCGGACCCACCCCATTGCTTCCGCCGCTTCCACCGGCATTAATATTTCCCCGGTCAAATGTGCCTGACGTAGCAGTGGTTCCATTGACGCCGGGTGCATTGGTGGGATTTCCTCCGGAGGAACAAATAGCTCCGCCCCCACCACCGCCAGCTGCAATGAGCAGTTGATTAGATCCTTGTACATACACAAAGGAACCTCCACCTCCGCCACCGCCATTATTGGCATCGTTTGTTCCCCAGTTTTGTCCTTGTCCTCCCACGATTAGATTTAAAACGGTACCCGGCGTTACCGTAAAGGTTCCCACTTGCTGTGCACCTAGCCCTCCAGCTTGGGTGCATGGGTTGTTTTTTCCTCCTTGTGCCCCTCTGGCATCAATGGTAATGGAACATACATTGGCAGGTACCGTCCATTGAACTACGGAACCTGTAAACGAGGCGGTGTGACTTCCTCCGGTGATACAATTGCTTACCGCAATGTTGTTGGTTACTGTGGCGGAACATCCTTGAGCTGTTACCAAAGTATGCGACACAGCATAGGTACCAGCGACAGTCCATGTAACAGATGGACTGGTGGCGCTTGAAGTTGCCGGGCTTCCACTGGCCATGGTCCAGCTGTGGCTACCTGCTGTTGTGTTTGGCACCAAGGTTCCTGCATTGTTGGTCGAGAAAGTAGTCGGCGAGGTGGTGAAACCAGCATCTGGGGTTTGTACAGAAAGGGCCACAGAATACGCCGCTGCATTTCCGCACGCATTTCCAGCAGTTACAGTCATATTTCCTGATACCGCACCCGTAATGGAGGCCGTTATACTTGCGGTTCCTTGTCCATTGGTAATGGTCATGCCCGCAGGCACGGTCCAGGTATAGGAATTGGCACCGGCAATTTGTGGTGTAGTAAATACCAATCCTGTTGCTCCAATACACATCCCTGTAGTAGGAGATTGAATGCTTACTGAAGCGGCAGGCGGCGCCGTACATTCACAGGCCATGCTCACCCAGCCACTTGGCGTGTACATTTCAGCGCAATTACTGGTTAGGTTGTAAATCACCAACCCCGCTTGTGGGGAAGAGATGGCATTTCTTTGTAAAACGGTCATGCGGGGAAGTAAAAGTCCTCCTTGGGTACTTTCAAGTTCAAGAATGGCGGAAGGCTGAACGCTACCCGGTGTTCCTCCAATTTTAACACCTTGTGCATTTAGCGTGAGGAGGGTTCCCACCCATCCAATTAAATAAAAGCCAACACGTCTCATGACCAAAATATAGATTTAAGAAAGGAAAGGTACTGCCATTTCGCTCTAAACTCAAATGTTCTACCCCTTGGTTTTGATAAAAATGTCCTGTTTTCTTTCGGGACAATGTTTAACCTTTGGTTTTCTTACCTGGGTACTTTGTTTTAAAAATCAAGGGGGCGACTTACCTTTGGCCTGTGAAATCGCGCGGCCTTTTTATCCTGCTTTTTACGGTTTTTATCGATCTTTTTGGGTTTGGCGTGGTGATTCCCATTTTACCCAATTATGCGACCCGTCTATCTGGTTCAGAAGTAATGGCGGGCGCCATTGTGGCCATCTATGCTTTGGCCCAATTGGTTTTTAACCCTATTTGGGGTGCGTTATCAGATAAATATGGTCGCCGACCGGTGATTCTTGCGTCCAACTTCATAAACATGTCCGGGTTCTTTTTACTTGGATTTGCAGACGACATTCCGACGCTTCTTTTTTCCCGTCTCTTAAGTGGGATTGGCTCAGGTAATATTTCTGCTGCTCAGGCTTTTATTGCTGATATTACGCCCCCAGAAAAAAGAGCGAAAACCATGGGGCTAGTGGGCGTTGCCTTTTCCTTTGGATTTATTTTTGGTGCGCCCATTGGTGGTCAAATCTTTTCCCATTTTGGTTTTTCATGGTTGGGCTGGGGTACCGGAATTCTTTGTGCCCTGAATCTTCTTCTATCTATTTGGATTTTACCCGAATCCCTTAAGGAAAAAGCCAGTCACATTAAAATTGTTATTTTTCCGGTTCGGCAAATTTGGCAAACGGTTCTTCATGACCGGGGAACAGGTTTACTTTTCCTGATGGGATTTTCTTATGCGGCCTCTTTTTTCTTATTTCAGCTTGCCGCTAATTTGGCATGGGAGCAGGAAAAAGGATTAAGTATGGAAACCATTGCATGGCTTTTTTCGGTCATCGGCTTGTCTTCAGGATTAACCCAAGGTTTGGCGATAGGTCCTTTGACCAAAAGGTTTGGTGAACTGCATCTGATTCGCTTTGGGATTGGCCTTTTTATAAGTATTCTTTTGATTTATCCATGGATTCCGCAAGGTTGGATGGCGTTGGAAGTGATCCTATTGGCCGGTTTGGCCTTTGCCAATGGCTTGATCAATGCACCGGGCCTATCTTTATTAAGTCAGCGGCACGATCGGCAATCGCAAGGTCGGGTGATTGGATATTACCAGTCGGTGAGCGCCTCCGCACGTGTCGTTGGTCCTTTAACGGCCGGCCTACTTTATCAAATTTGGTTTCCTTTGCCCTTTTGGACTGCTGCCGGATTAATGAGCGTAACGCTGTTTCTGCTCCTCCGGTTTTGGGGGCATTCACCCAAAGTGGTCGCCTCTTGAAAGCGAAGAGGAAAAGGACAATTTGGTAAAAAAGCGAGGAATAAACTTTGTATTTGCTTATTTCAGCCTAGATTGGTGTGCACCGCCTGTCTCCAGTCGCATCCCACGAACGTTGGGATTTAGGTTTTCGCCGTCCCAGGCGAGTTCCCCATTCACCCACGTGTTGGTGATTTTTGCAGGGAAAACATGGCCGTCGAAGGGACTCCATTTGACCCGGCAAAGCAAGGATTCTGGGGTTACATGGGTTTCTTCCGAAAGGTCCACCGCTACTAAATCGGCATAATAGCCAGGGCGAATGAAACCTCGGTTTTTCACTTGAAACCTAAGGGCTGGATGATGGCACATTTTTTCGACCAAAAATGGCAGGTCGCAAAATCCTTTTTGGGCCATTTCCAGCATAGCCAATAAGCCGTGCTGCACCAATGGACCTCCGGATGGGCAAGAGAAATAGGAATTGGACTTTTCTTCCCAGGTATGTGGAGCATGGTCGGTGGCGATGATGTCGATGCGGCCATCGTGCAGCGCCTGCCAAATCATGTCGCGGTCATAGGCCGTCTTTACGGCGGGATTCCATTTTATACGGCTGCCAAGTCGGCTGTAATCTGCGTCGGTAAAATACAGGTGATGAATACAAGCTTCTGAGGTGATTTTTTTAAAATCTAGCGGCCCCGAGCTGAAAAGTTGGGTTTCTACCGCGGTAGAAATGTGTAAAATGTGGATGTGGGCATCCGTTTCTTGTGCCAATTGGACGGCCTTTTGGGACGATTTTAAACAAGCTGCATGGTTTCGAATGTGAGGATGTGCCTGAATGGGGACATTTTCCCCGTAAATGCAACGGTATTGTTGTTGACGTGCCCGAACTTCCCCTTCATCCTCACAATGCAGGGCAATGATGCCTTTGAAGCGGGAAAAAAGTTCCCTCAAAACGCCTTCGTGGTCCACCAACATGTTTCCGGTGGAGGAACCCATGAATATTTTTAACCCGCAAAAACGACTAGGGTCTGCGGCCAACACCGCTTCGAGATTTTCATTGGAGGCCCCAAGGAAAAAGGAATAGTTGGCATGGCTATCCCTTGCGGCTATGGCCATTTTTTCTTCCAGTTTTTCAGCAGAAAGGGTAGGGGGAACCACATTGGGCATTTCCATAAAAGAAGTAATGCCGCCTGCTACAGCCGCCGCAGATTCTGTTTTAATGCAACCTTTATGGGTAAGGCCGGGTTCCCGAAAATGCACTTGGTCGTCGATGAGACCGGGAAGGAGGTATTTTCCTTTGAGCGAGGTGATAGGTAAATCCGCAGGTGGAGCCTGCTGGCCCGGAACATGAAGCGCTTTTATTTTTCCGTCACGTATTTCTACGTCTAAGGTTTGAATTTTTCCTTCGTTTACAATATGGGCACCTTGGAGGTAGTGGTTAGGGAGGGTGTTCATGACAAAGGGGTTCAGGTATTTTTATACGGTCGTATCGAGGAGAGTCTGAGTCGGATAACGCCTAAAATGGCTTCTCTAACAATATTGCCTGAAATTTTTGAGGTTCCTTCTTGTCGGTCGGTAAAGATGATGGGTACTTCTTTCAGTTTAAAGCCCATTTTCCAGGCGATGTACTTCATTTCAATTTGAAAGGCGTAGCCTTTGAAGCGGATGTTGTCGAAACGAATGGCTTCTAACACACGTCGGTGGTAACATTTGAAGCCTGCGGTGGCATCGCGCACCGTCATGCCGGTAATAAAGCGAACGTAAGCGGAAGCGTAATAGGAGAGGAGCACCCGGCCAATGGGCCAATTCACCACATTTACTCCCGTCACGTAACGCGAGCCGATGGCAATGTCTGCCCCATCTTTTACGGCTTGGGTGAGTTTTTCCAAATCATCCGGATTGTGGGAAAAATCGCAATCCATTTCACAGATATAGGTATATCCATGAGACAAACACCAAGAAAATCCGGCCAAATAGGCTTTTCCAAGTCCTTCTTTACCTTGTCTTTCCAGGATAAAAAGACGGTCGGGAAAAATTTGCATTAATTCTTTTACTTTTTCCCCCGTACCATCCGGCGAACGATCATCTACAATAAGGACATGGATGCCGGAGGGCAAAGACATGACCTTCCGGATCATGCGTTCCACGTTTTCAATCTCATTGTACGTGGGTATAACTACGATTTCTTTTGACAAGGCGATGGGATATATTAAGTACAAATATAAACCACCACTAAAATTTGTCTTAATTTTACGCCATGAAAGCCTCATATTTTTTCATTTTATTGGCATCTGCCGCCCTTAGCAGGCTTTCTGCGCAGGTGGAAGTCACCTTTGGTCCGGGCATAGAAGCCCATGTGGAGCAATATGTGGCGACAGCCGCCAAATCTAAATCCAAAGGCTTTCGGGTTCAATTGCTTTCTTTGAACGGCCCACAGGCCAAAGATGAAGCGCAAAGGGCAAAAACCCTTTTTCAGCGCAGCTGGCCCGACCATGCGGCGTACATGATTTGGGATTCACCCAACTGGAAATTGCGTGTAGGCGATTTTCGGACCCGACTCGACGCCACCCTCTTTTGGAAGCAGGTGTACCTTCAATTTCCTCAGGCCTATGTGGTTATGGATGAAGTGAAACCCCGGCAGGAAAAATAAGTCATGAAATCCAGGCAAGTCGGATTGTATTTCGGGTCGTTTAATCCGGTGCATATTGGGCACATGGCCATTGCCAATTATATGGTGACGGCCGGTGGTATGGACGAGGTTTGGTTTGTGGTTTCGCCAAGAAGTCCGTTCAAAGAAAAATCAAGTTTACTACCGGATTATCATCGGTTAGAAATGGTCCATTTGGCCATTGGTGATGATCCAAGGATGCGGGCTTCCAACATTGAATTTGGCATGCCACAGCCTAATTATACCAGCCGCACCCTTGTCACCTTGAAGGAAAAATATCCGCAACACCATTTTCATTTGATGATGGGTTCAGATAATTTGGCCGGATTCCATAAATGGCATCAATATGAATTTATTTTAGCGGAATTTCAGTTGTTGGTGTATCCAAGGCCGGGTGCGCCTGCCGGAGATTTGCAGCACCATCCTTCTGTACATATCGTTCAGGCGCCGCACATGGACATTTCCGCCAGCTTTGTGCGGGAACATGTACAAGCAGGGCAGGACATGCGTCATTTTTTACCACCCAGGGTGTGGGCTTATTTGGAGGATAACCAATTGCTGCGAAAGGTGAAACCTACGCGAAAAAGTGAAAAATAAACTTTCCCTATCGGGCATGCCAAAAATGGATTGTACTTTTGCAGCATGGATGTAATTCGGCAAGCCTTCGAGGATCATTTGTTTACAGTACAGCGTAGCATGGAAAAATTGCTACCCGCGCTGGAACAAGCATCTCAGTTATGCAGAGAGAGCTTAGCTGCCGGGGGTAAAATTATCCTTATGGGCAACGGGGGTTCCGCGGCGGATGCCGAGCACCTTGCAGCCGAATTTACCGGCCGGTATGAAATAGAACGCAAAGGACTTGCTGCCATATCACTTACGGCAGGAGCACCATCCGTTACCAGCATTGCCAATGATTATGGTTTCGATCGGGTGTTTACCCGCCAGCTGGAAGCTTTGGGTCATAAAGGCGATGTCTGCATAGGCATTACTACGTCAGGGAAATCTCCCAATGTAGTGCGGGCTATGGAAAAAGCCCGAATGATGGGATTACATACCATAGCTTTTACCGGAAGAGATGGGGGAGACGTACTGGAATACGCCGATGTGGCTTTGGTGGTGCCATCCGATACGACCTCCAGAATTCAAGAAGTACATATTTTGCTGGGTCATTGTTTGGTGCAAATGGTGGAGCGGCGCGAGGCATAACGGATAAAAGGAATTCTAGCATCCTGCGATTTTCACGTCCACATTCTTTCAAAGAAAAAATCCTAAGCTGATTTTCAGGATACATCCATGCCAAGGGGTGAAAGTTTTATGCCTTTTAAATGCTCCATAATGTCCTATTTAATTGACCCGCAAAGTCAATTTTACTATTATAGGCCATTTTATCTTTAAACATATGAAGATAAAATGGGCATGTAGTTTAACAAATAGTCGCTGGAAAGTATTGAATGACTTCTTTACTTTTTCCCTTTAATTTTTCGTTAAAAAAGTTTAGGATTTTCATGGCGATTGATTATGTTTGCCTATTCAATCGGTTAATTTTTCAAACATGATGAAACATTTTACGCTTATCGCTGCAGGAATTGCTTCTGTAGCCACCCTATCTGCCCAGCGTCCTGCGAATGGCGGACAAACCCTGCTTTCCGCTCCTATTGGAAGCATCACTGCTGAGAAAGCGGATTCCAACCTACTTCCAGGTTCTTTCCTTTCAGGAAGTTGTAACAACTTTTACGTGATTGGTGCACTTGGTACTTCCGGAACTGACTCCGTACCAGGTTTCGTATTTGGTGTAAATGGCTTTTTTGACCTTTCTAAAGGGTACTTATTCAATGGAAATGGTACAGTACCAGGAATTGGTGTAGCCACAGGTATCAAGTTGATGCTAGATACGTCTGCGTCTAACACAGGTGGATCTTATGTAGCCCGTATTGTAAGTGGAACTGGTTCTGTTTTAGGTACTTCTGATCCTGTTGCTTATGCGAATATCGACACCGTTCCAGGTCAGTTTGGTTTGCCTATCACGCCTTTCACTTTCTCTACCCCTGTAACGGTTAGCGGTAACTTCTACGTATTGGTTGATGTGTTTGCCGACACTTCTTCCGGTATTGCCATCATTTCTAATGGTTATGCTTGTGGTGATGACAAATCTTACGAGGTATTCATCAACAGTAATGGTAATCAATCACTTGCTAAAATTTCCGGTTACTGGAAGCAGCCAGGTACCACCACGCCTTTGTTGGCTGATCCCTTCATCGGTGTACAAGTTCAAAATTTCCTTGGCGAAACCGAAATGCTTACTCCATCTTCTTTGATGGCGTATCCAAACCCAGCCAACGAAACTACCGTGTTTTCTTTCCACAGCAATGCCGAAGGCACTGCCCAAATCGAAATCCGTAACCTTGCTGGCCAATTGGTATCTGCTACTTCTTCTGACGTAATGAACGGTCGTAACGAAGTGAGCATCAACTTGACCAACATGTCAAATGGTGTATACTCCTACCATGTAACCGTAGGTGGTGAAACCAAAACGGGTAAATTGGTGGTAAACCACTAATTCACAACCATAAAATTCCTTATTTTGAGAGCCGTCCCACCAAGGGCGGCTCTCTTTATTCAAACCCATGCTTCACATGAGAAAAATACTGGTTCACTGGGGATTGGCACTGAGCTTCCTTGGCGTAAGTAGCCCAATCTTTGCCCAAACATCCATCTATGCTAAGTTTCCTTCAGGGTATCATCAGCCCGAAGCCTTGAAACAATTAACCGAGCATACCATTACGCCTCCTGCCGTTAGTCGCATAGATTCGATGGTTTCGGGTTCACATCCCAAAGCAGGTGATATGTATTTGATTGGCACCAATGTTCCTGTATCTATGTCCTCTGAAACGCATGGTACTTGGACTTCGCAGGATGGATATGTTACCTGGCGCTTACACTTGAGTTCACCCGGTGCGCAAGCCCTAGGTGTGTTGTATCAATCGTTTCGTATTCCGGCTTCTGCTGCATTCTTTGTCTATCATCCGGATCGGAATCACAAGTCGCGGGCTTACACGGCGGCCGATAATCCCGGAGGAGATGCCTTTTCCACAGAAGTTATTGTAGGAGAATCTATTATTTTAGAATATTGGGCGCCCGCATGGGAGGCCACCCGCCCGGACATCCAATTGGAAGGGCTTACGTACATTTTTCGTGAAGGGCATACGTTTCGTCCTAGAAATGCCAGCGATAATGGCTCCTCTGCCAATTGCCATGTAAATGTCAATTGCTCAGAAGGTAACAACTGGCAGGATGCCAAAAGAGGTGTCGCCAAAATCATTGTGATAGATGGCAATGCTGCGGGTTTATGCACAGGGAGTCTGGTAAACAATACCGCCCAGGATTGTAAAAATTATTTTTTAACGGCTCAGCATTGCGGGTCAGGCGCTTCCGCCACCAACTTCCAGCAATGGCAGTTTTATTTCAATTTTGAATCGTCCAATTGTTCCAACCTGACCAACAGTCAAGCCAATAACGTGGATAATCAAGTGGTCACAGGCTGTACCAAAAGGGCTACGAGTGCCGATGCAAGTGGGATTAGCACCTCAGATTTTTTACTTGTGGAATTTAATTCCGCCATTCCCTCGAATTTTAATCCATTTTACAATGGTTGGGATCGCGTAAATACCCCCGCTTCCTCTGGTGTCGGCATTCATCATCCCAGTGGTGACATCAAGAAAATTTCCACTTATACCACTACGTTGGGCAATGACAGTTGGAATCCTTCGCCGTCTGGTACCCATTGGCGGGTCACTTGGGCCGGTACGACCAATGGCCATGGGGTTACAGAACCCGGCTCTTCCGGAAGTCCATTGTTTAATGCCAGCCGGAGGATCATTGGCGACTTGAGCGGCGGCGGTTCTTTCTGTAACAGCGTACAGCCCGGTGGACAAACCGTTCCGGATTTATATGGAAAATTCAGTTATTCTTGGGAAAGTGCAGGGAGCTCTAACGCAAGGAGATTGCGCCCATGGTTAGATCCTGCAGGGACCAATCCCAATACTTTAGATGGCCGAAATGCATGCACCGGAACGCCACCACCTGTGGGTGGATGTGACACCGTGAGCCGGTTTTCACCTAGTGCACATACAGCTTCCGCCCTTACCGCTCCCGGCGGAACAGGTTGGCTGGCCGGAAATAACTCCTACAATGATTTGGCGAAAGCCGAAGCCTTTTTGCAAACCGATTTTCCTGCCGGATATCAGTTGACCGGCTTCATGCTGTATTTTCATGCCGCTACTGGAACGGGAAATATTACCGTAAAAATTTGGCAGGCCAATGGGACCGGAGGCGCTCCGGGTACTGTTTTGGCACAAGGTTCCGTACCCATTTCCAGTATTCCTACCAACGGAACACCCTTGGTGCTGAATCTGAATACACCCATTCCTATTTCCAGTAATTTTTACATTGGGCTGGATTTACCCACAGGTACAGGAAACACTGTAGGATTATATACTACTGCCGCCAATGAACCCGCCATCAACAGCGGGTGGGAGCAGTATAGCGATGGGAATTGGTTTAGCTATGAAACTTCCTACAATGCCAAATTTGCCCACGCTATTTTTGCCATTGGATGTCCGCAAAGTACCTCAGGCCAAGCGCCAGTTGCCAATTTTACCGGCACACCTTTGACCTTACCTGCCGGAAATAATGTAACCTTTACCAATACCTCTACCAATAATCCAACGTCTTATAGCTGGAGTTTTAGTCCGAACACCGGAATTACTTACCAAAATGGAACCACATCCACTTCGGCCAATCCGGTGGTTCGCTTTGCAAACCCCGGTCAGTACAGCGTCACGTTAACGGCGACCAATGCTACCGGTAGTGATAGCGAAACCAAAACCAATTACATCACCGTGACTTCAACCATGGGGGTAGAAAATGAGCAAGCCAATGGTTTGCAGGTGTATCCGAATCCGGCGTCTAAAGCGTTGTATTTGGACCTTGGGTTTACCACTTCCGTTGCCGGACATTTACAAGTATTTGACCTGGCAGGTCGGGTACTTATGACCCAATCATGGGTTCAGGGCTCCGCTTCTGCTACTTTACCACTTGAATCTCTGCCCAATGGGGTGTATGTGGTTCAGCTCACTTTAGAAGGTGGCCAACGATTCATGCAAAGGTTTGTAAAAACCACTCCATAAAAGACAAAGTTCTTCTTGATAAGGGGATTCCGAAAGGTTTCCCCTTTTTTGCTGATGATAAAATCGTGAATGAAATAGATAATCTAAAGGACGGTCTGGAGCAGCCTCGGATTTGGTTTATATCTAGCTTGCTGCGGAAGAAAATGGAAGGACTTTTCCATAGATCCAAACGCCTCTTTTTTTATCATGGTAAAGTCCACAGAAATGGGTTTCGTTTTCATCGTTTTCATCCCAGTGGTTCATGTATCGTTCTGCAATAGCCACTTTTTCCGGCGTATTTAGCCAACCAAAAACAATCGCCACCAAGTACAGGATTTTTTCTTTGTAGAATTCAGACTCGGCTTTGGCATAGGTTTCTGCCTGCCGGAAAATGTTTGTATAATTCATTTCCCCTTCCAGATCTTTTTTGTTTTCTATCCACCACTTGGCTTCGAATAAGAGATATTTTACTTTTTCAGATTCTTTTAATGCGACCAAGAGGTCGGCCCGGCCTTTTTCTCCTTTATCCTTAGTGAGTGCATATTCTTGGAGGGTGGTAACCTGTGCTTGATAGCTCCTGACGATGGCATTGTTTAGTAAGCCAACCCAGGCCGTCTCATTCCAGTCGAAAGGGCTGTCTTTTTCACTGACCATGGTGGAATGAATCATGCTTAACTCTTGTTCTAAGCCACCTAAGGTTTTTTCAAAGAAGGGCAGTAAATCGAGTTTTTCCAACTCAGTTTTCCTGAAAAATGACTGGTAGATACGTGGTTTCATTGGGTTTAAAGGATGTAGGGTGAAAAAATGTATTTGGGGTTGAGATAGAAGATAGGGAATTTTGGTTCAAAGGGATGTAGCGTGGAAAAATACATTTGAGATGTAGCCGTCAAGGTGTGAGAAATGGGCCATTCGACTTCCCATTATGCGTAAAAGAGGGTCTCGATGAAATAGAACCAACCCATGAGTAATGCCTATTGGGATTAAAAAAGCGCCATTCAGCCGGCGATTTTCACTCAATAACTAATCACAATCATTCCATTTCCCACCCGAGTTCCTTGGGTGTGTACCACATTGGAGGTTCCAGTAGGACTTACATAACTGCTTCCGCCTCCGGCACCCTCAAAGCAGCCGGAACCACCGCCATACCATCCACCGCCACCACCGGTACCAGACCAACCCGCATTTGAGCCTCCAATGCCAAAACTCCCATTGTTGTTTCCGCCACAAGAACTATGGCCTGTGGGGCCTGCGACTCCACCGGCTGTTTGGGTTCCACCCGCACCGGTATATTGACAGGAAGAACACGAAAAATTACAACCATTTCCACCTGTAAGTCCTCCTCCCGGGCCACCGGGTGCTGAATTGGTTCCGCAGTTGGAACCTGTTCCGCCACCACCGCCTGCTACTACAATCCTATTGTTAAGGCTGGTGCCGGCACGTCGTATATCTGAAGCGCCTCCCCCGGCGCCATAAGTAGAACCTCCTCCATTTCCTCCTCCATTAAATCCTCCAGTGGAAGAATTGCCTGCCCCTCCTACATAGAGGTGTAAAATTTCGCCGGGCGTCACTTGCACCCGGGCTTGTACCCGGCCTCCTAAGCCCAAGGAAGCACTGCTTGACGCAAATCCTTGTCCCCCATACACATCTACATCAATATACTGCACGCAGGGTGGAACCGTAAATGTGGTTGAACTTCCTGAAAAATTGAAAGTGGTACTTTGCCCTTGTGGTTGGGCAGGACAACTGGTGACCGTGACGGTTTGGCTTACGGACGTGGTACAGCCATTTTCAATTACAACAAGTGACAAGGTATAGGTTCCGGCGGACGTCCACGTCACTGCGTTTGAAGCGTTGGTAGAGGTGCCGGGTGTGCCACTGCCAAAGGTCCAAGATAAAGTTCCACTGGCCGTGGTACTGATGGTGGCAGGTTGATTTAAGATAGGTTGGGTTGGCGTGACGGAAATGGGTGCCGCCGGTAGCGCATTTACTGTAAGTACTGTGGTGGCCACCTGGCTGGTGCAACCAGAAACAACGGTAAACAATTGATAGGTGCCGGACTGGTTGGTTTGTACAGAAGAAAGCGTTACCGATGCGTTATTGCCGGTAAAACCATTCGGGCCGCTCCATACATACGTTGCTCCCGCCTGAGGCGTTGTACTTAGGGTAACCGCCGATCCCGCACAAACAGAACCTCCGCCGGAAATGACCGGCAAGGGTGGAGCAATACAATTTCCACATACTTCGTTCCAGCCGTTTGAATTATACACATTCAAACATTCTGAATCGGTATTAAAAATGATAAGGCCAATCGCTGGATTTTGAATTTGGTTTCGCTGGGCAGTGGTCAGCCTGGGTAAAAGGGCACCCGCTTGAACACTTTGAACATCGAGTACCGATGAGGGATGCGGATTTTGGGTATTGATACCCACGGATTGCGCAGAAACAGATGAGGTTAAAACAAAAACTGTTGAAACTAGCGCAAGGGAAATCAAAGGGCTGTTTGACCGCATAAAAATTATTTTATTGACTCAATGTAGACCAGTAACTAGGGAATCAAATTGATGTTCCCATTGAGAATGGTTTCCGTACCAGAAACATCTCTCACCCGAATGCGATACACATACACATCGGATTTGAGAACACCACCCAAATTGTCACGAGAGCCATTCCATGGTTTGTTAAGGTGGTTTGTGAAATACAACAACTCGCCCCAACGGTCAAAAATCCACATTTCATATTCCACGAAATTCATGCCTTGCGCCATAAACGTATCGTTCATGCCATCGCCATTGGGGGTGAACGTGTTGGGCACGTAAATGGCCGGCATATGTTTAATTTCGATAGGGAAATTCACCTCTGCCGTACATCCCCATTCATTGGTGATAAGCAAGTATCCCATGTAGGTGCCCGGTTCTGTGAAGGAATGAGAAAAACTGGATTGTGTGTACACTGCGCCATCACCGGTTTCCCAATACCAACTCACGGGTGGGGGAATGGAGGCTTCTGAAAACTGAACCACGGGATTTAAAATCGTGGTTACCTGAGGTGAGGTCACAGGTACGGCAATGGGTGTGGGTAAAACTACAATGCTCTTGCTGATGGTATCTGAACAATTGTAGGCATTGGTTACAATCAATTGGACGGTATACGTTCCAGCATTGTACGTAACTACTGGACTTGGGTCCGTGGACATGAGGTTGTTGTCCAAATCCCAAAGATAGGTGAGGTTGGTGCCGCTTCCCGGAACGGATAAATTCCCTAGTTGCATGGTAAAGGTTTCGCATACGGGGCCTGGCGGTAGGTTAAAGTCTGCCACGGGGTCATTATAGACCTCAATGGTGAGTGCGTCTGAAGCCGCTTTTCCACAACTATCTGTTACAGTTAATAAATACTGTGTGGTGGTAGCCGGTAAAAGATTTTGTAAATCTAAGGTGGTTGAGCCATCTGACCAAGCATACTGGAGTGTTGGCCAGCCGCCTGTAACTACGGGGTTAATGTTGGAGGTAAACCGTGGGCAGGTGACAAAAATGTCCGGGCCAACATTTACCGTGATGGGATCTAGATTTCGTATGGTAAGGGTTTGGGTAAAGGGAACGGTGGTGCCGTCACATAACGTATCGACAATGGTTAAAGTAAGGGTTTCATTTCCTTCTGGCGCCCCATCGGCTAAACCATTGATGGGAATGGAAATGCTGGTTTGATTGGGGGCAAAATTCACGATGGTACTTAGGTTGGGATAATCCGTTCCATTGGTTGCTGTACCTGTGATTTGTATAGGAGCCGTAAGGGGTTGGTCGGTATTGACATTTCGGGTAATGGTGAAGGTGGCGGTTCCACAATCTTCAATAATTGAGGTCTTGTCCAAAGTAAGACCAAACCCTGCCGTGTTGGGCGCAAGGAAAGTAATAAAAGTGGAATCGGTATGGCTGGTGCCACACACATCGGTTACGGTAAAAGGAACCCATCCGGTGGCAGTAGGGACGAAGGTGTAGTTTTGGGTGGTGGCAGCCCCATTGTTCCAACTAAACGTGTAAGTGGGCGCACCGCCCGTGTAGGTTCCATTTAAGGTTCCTCCGTTACAATCCAACGTTTGGTTGGGACCTGCATCTGCAATCAAAGGCTGGTAATCCTGAATCAAAAAGCTAATGGCGGTAGAAGCTGTGTTGCAGCCAGTGCCTTGTACATTGATGAGAATGGTTTCGCTTCCTTCTACCAAAGCATCTGTAATGGGAACGATATTGATGGTGGCGGATGCCTGTCCGGGCGCAAAGGTGATGGAACTTGGGATGTTCTGATAATCCACCCCATTGGTGGCGGTACCGCCAATGTTTAGATTTACCGTTAAAGGCGTATTAAGGTTATTGGTTCGGGTAATGACAAGCTGAGCGGTTCCGCAACCTTCATTGAGCAAGGTATCAATGGCTGAGGTGGTATTGTTGGCTACGGCAAGGGATAAGTTGGTCGATTGAAATGAACCCGCTTGAAGAAAAACCGCAGAATTCAAAGCCCCGTCTAAAGCATCTGCTACTGCCAGTGTAATGGTGTACGTGGAGCAAGGAATTACCCGCACCGCAGCCCAAAGAGGAACGGTTGCGCCACCAAAATTATGCCCTTGGTTTTGGTTGCAGTTATCCACATAATACTGACAGTTTACACAAGGACCAGTGGCACATCCCCAGTTTTGGCCGTTGTTTACATTGTTGATGGTTACCGGTGTATTGGCTGTTCCTGGAACAATGGCTACATTCTGATTCACATAATTTCCACCGGCCGGATTCGGGCCAGATAAAAAGAAAGCAAAGGCATCATTGAAAGAGGAGTTTACGTAATCATTATATTCTGAAGACGCGAACACATATCGAAACTTGATGGTGTCTCCTTGTGGGATAAAATTGAAGGTTAAAACTGCCGCATTATTGGTGTTAATCCCATTAATCAACTGAGAAAGTGGAGGAAAACCAGGTGTGCCTGCACCCGTTTGAAAGTTTCCCGGAGCAAAGCCATTGGGCGGATTAATTTGGCAAGTAGATAGCACAATGCCACTGGTTAAACCCAGATTTGAACCAGCTCCATTGAAGGTCCCAATTTGGGTATTCGGATTGCCTTGAAAGGTTACATTTGAAATTTGCGCTCCCGCCCCGACCAGTACATTTTGTACGTATTGGGTCGGCGTTTGCCCACCTGCCGTAGTTACCTGTGAAAAAATAAACTGTGGAAGGGCTAGAAAGCTAAATAGGATAAAATGTAACCAGTGTTTCATGGGAAAGTGCTAAGGCTATAACCAAAGATAAGAGATTAACTTAAATCTTACCAGATTTTTAAGAAAAACTTAACCCCCTTTTTATCTGTTCTAAAACTTGTTGGCTGGTCAGTGGCTCTAAACTAAACCAGTTGTTAATCAGGTTTTTGGTTCTTGTTAAATGGGCTTCATCCCTGACCCATTGGAGGTAAGCAGGAATGAGGTCATGTGGACTTTTACCGCTATATGCAATGCCCAATCTTACAAAGTTTTCCGCCTCCCTGCTTCGTTGAAAATGTGGCCCAAACAACACAGGTAGGCCATATACGGCCGGTTCTAGGACATTGTGCACTTGTTTCCCAAAGCCTCCGCCCACATAAGCTATTTTCCCCCAGCGGTAGCATTTGGATAATTCTCCTAAAACATCCATTAAAACCACACGGGGTGAGGTCCAAGGCGCCCCTTTTTCCAGTGCGGTCCAACGTTGTGTTTTTCCTTCCCATAGCTTTTCCAAATGAGAAAGAAAGGCTAGATCTATTTTATGTGGTGCAACCACCCAGGTCATGGACGGATCCGCCGCTATGAGGGCCTGTAAACCAGGAAGATCCTCAGGCCAAATGCTTCCTGCAATGGCCGTTTGTGCCGGTAAATGCCAAGCTGGTTCATTTTTCCATGGCCCTTCAGCAATGGCTTTCACCCTTTCTACGCGTGGATCTCCATCGCATTGAATGGGGGACAGGGTACGCAAATGGGTCTTGCACCAATGAGCCGTTTCTTCGTCTTGGGCGGAGATGAAGGCCGCTTTTTCTAAGGCTTTTCGCCATGGAGCTGCCCACCATTTTTCTAAAAACTTGGATTTTCCCCAACGGGCCGCCACCAGTCCTACGGGGATTTTTCGCTGGTGTAACCCTTCCCACATGTGTAGCCAGATTTCCGCTTTTACAAAAATCGCCAGCCTTGGACGTGTTTCGTCCAGAAAATGGGCCACTGCACTTGGCGTATCTACCGGAAATCCTATGACTGCGTTGGCAGGAAACTTTGGACCAGGTGAAAAAAAACCTGAAGGCGAGTAAAAGCTAAGTACAATGGGGAGCTCTGGTTTCCAAGCATGCAGTGCTTCTGCCACAGGACGAATTTGTTCCCATTCTCCTGCTGACGCACAATGAAACCATACGGGCGAATCCAGCTTGGCCGGCTTTGCTTTTCGCATGGCCATGCGTCCACGTGCTCCGGCATGAAAGGGTGCCAAGACTTCCTCCAGTCTTTTTAAACACACCATGCCGATCCCGTATAAAAAGCGAACCATCAGGGATTGCGAAACTCGATATGCCTAAATTTATTCCTCGGGTAAAAGGGGATAATCCAGCCCGCTTTTACACCTAGCATCCACTCCAACCGATGACCTTGGTCCTGCGTGCCTAAATCGAATTGATAACCACGTAAAGAGGATACGAAAAGCTGCATGACCTCAAGGTGAACGAAAAAGTTGATGGTTTTGGAATTTGAAAAATGGGTGTACCCCACAGATTGAGAAAACATCGCGCCTGCCGATAAGCGGTCATAGCCACGTAAGTAATCCCCTTCCAATTGGGGGACAAATCCGCTGAGCACGGAAATGCGGTTATGATATTCAGTGTAGCCGGCTCCCAATTGTAGGTGCAGACCGGAATTAGGATTATAATTTTTAAATGGAATAATTTTCCCCACGGTGGCCTGAAATGCCATGCCCCGAAAACTAACATCCACCGCTGGAAAAGATCCGTCGCCCGCAATTAAGGGAAGCACATTGGATAGCAAAGCGGCTTCTTTGGGTGCAGAGCCAAAAAAATAATGTCCTGAACCTCCAACCAACCAATTGGATGCCCATTTATAGCGAACATCTCCACCAATGAGGTAGGCTGCATCATACCTTTCTCCCAAACTGCCAATGGGCACCATAAAGCCACCTGAGGCTGAAAGGGTAAACACCGAAAGTGAGCTGTCCTTTGGGCTAACATTTTGCCCACAAAGGATTTGCCCCCAAATGCCCAAAAGTAGAAATTGCCACCCTTTTTTCATTGCATAAAAATAGCGCATTTCCATGGATTTGGAACATGCGCTATCCTTGAAAAAGTGTTTGGATTAAATTATGGAATCAGGATGTTGGCGAATTCTCCTGAAATGACCAAGGTATCTTGTGTGGTTGGGTTCACGTTGGCCGCAGATACGTTGAATGAGCCGCTGGCACGTGTCTGGCTTCTGGCACTTAATGTGATGGTGCCTGAAACCCCCAAATAGGTATTCGTAATATTGGAAGTATCTGGAATATAGACAAAGGGTGCAAAACCTTGGAAGGTAAAATCCCCCATGTTGATGGTTCCCTGTTGATCTGGCATGGCCATGGACAAATTGGCGCCGTCTTTTATACCGGCAATGATGAGGGTATCGCCTTCTTTACGCCCAAGTTGGGTGGAAGACTCCCATGCGAACCCATCGATAGTGGCATCAAGGCTACCCAAAACATTGAGCTTATCGCAGCTGCTCAAAAGTCCAAGACCGATAAGGCCTCCGATCCAATAGATTGATTTCATGCGTTTTTTGCGGCAATATACAATTTTCTCTTTTTCTTAAGCCAGGGGTTAAAAGATAAAAGGCTGAATCTCTCGTCTTAGCGGCAATCTTTTTATTCCATTAAAGTGGCAGGTTCATCTCTTTGATTAACCGGTCTCCACCCATTTGTTTATGAATGACAAAGCAAACATACCGGATGTCAGCTACAATGTTGCGGCATCGATCCGGATCATAGATGATGTCGCTCATGGTGGATTCCCAAGAACGGTCGAAGTTTATGCCAATCAATTCTCCTTTGGCATTAAGTACAGGGCTTCCTGAATTTCCTCCGGTGGTGTGGTTGGAGGCGATGAAGGCCACCTGAAGCTCGCCTTCCGCATTGCCATAAGGACCCCATTGATTGGATTTAAGCAACGCCACGAAATCTTGACCCATGTGGAAATCCGGATCGTTGGGCAGGTATTTTTGAAGCATTCCTTTTGCCGTTGTATACCAATGATAATACACGCCATCTGCGGGGAAATAAGGTTGCACTTTTCCAAAGGAAATCCTCAATGTGCTGTTGGCATCCGGATATAGTTGGCGTTGGCCGGGATGGTCTAAAAGATGAGACACGTACCGCTGTAAAAGCACGTCTCTTTGGGCAAAAGTTTTCTTCGCGTTGGGTTCGAGTACATTGATTCTGGTGTCATCTAAGGCTTTCACCAGCAGCATTACAGCATCTTTTTGCATTCTGCGCGCGGCATGCCCATCGGGGTGTTCAAGGGCAGTTATCACGGACGTAGAATCTGCGAAAATACTTTCTTTATACAGAGCTGCTGTGTATTTACTTAGTCCGGTGGCGCGGATGGCGCGGACTTGCTCGGTGGGCAAATATTTCTCAGGGGTGTGTTTTAAAAAGGAGGGCCACACCGCCTCAAAAATGGCCGCATCTACTGCTTTATCCCATTGCCCATAAAAAGCACGCGCTTGAAGGATGAGTTGGTCGGCCAAAGGTTTTAATTTCCCCTCTTTCTGTAGGTTGTTTTGTTCGAAGGTAAACTTCATGAATTTCTGAGCAAACCCTAGAATTTCCGGACCCGAGGAAAAAAGTTCACTGTAGGTATTGAGCGCCATTAAATCCTCAGAGGATCCGGCATAAAGTTGATTGAATAAGTGCAAGACTTCTTGGGGGCCGCCGGACATTAAATAGGCGTTTTCCTGGGCCAATTTTACATCCATGGCCCCTAGTTTTTTAAGTCCCCGGTTTTCTCCAATCCATTTTTTCCAGTAATTGGCAATGCGACTTTGTTTGGCGGCATATCTGAGGGTAAGGGCTTCCGAATCACGCATGGCGCGGTTGATGACAGATAAGGCGCGATCCCGAATCTCTATGCGTGCCGGATTAATTTTCTCCATTAATAATTTTACCGCGGCGGCGGGTAGGTATTGTTCCGTTCTACCGGGAAAGCCATACACCATGGTAAAGTCATTTTCTTTCACGCCATTTAGGGAGACTTGTAAATGCCGAATGGGGGAATAAGGCTTATTTTCCGGGGCGTAAGCTGCCGGAAGGTTTTGGGCATTGGCGTAGACCCGAAACACAGCAAAATCTCCTGTATGCCTAGGCCACATCCAATTGTCTGCATCATACCCATACTTTCCTATGTAAGAGGGAGGCGTGAGAACAAGTCGAATGTCTTTAAAAGTTTCTTTTACAATAAGTTGGTATCTATTTCCATAAAAAATGGGTTTGATTTCGGCCGAGTAATGCGTCCCTTTGGTGGCATCTTCAATGATGCGACGCATGTTTTGCTGTCTTTGGGCTTCATTATTTTCCGCCCCCATTTGGACCATGGAAGTAACATCTTCCATTCGCACAATGCGGGTTGCTGTAAGTCCGGGGCAGGGAATTTCATCCTTTGGCGTCACCGCAAAGAAACCATCTCTGAGATAGTTTTTTTCCAGTGAGCTGGCTTGTTGGATATAATAATAACCACAATGGTGATTGGTAAACAACAGACCTTGAGACGATACCAACTCAGAGGTACAGCCTCCACCAAAAATAAATACGGCGTCTTTTAAAGAAGCTTGGTCATTGGTGTAGAGGTCTGCGTAAGGAATAGATAGCCCCATTTTTTGCATGTTGGCTTGTACAGAGGCTGGCATGGCGTAAGGCAACCACATGCCCTCTACTGCCCAAACATTTGCAAAACAAAAACTTACAATAATAGCCCATCCGGTGAGAACGACATTGCGCATACCTATTTTTTTTCGTGTCCTCAAAAGTAGGATTTCCCACGGTAAACCTCACCCAAATGCGTTGCGAAAAAAAAGTTCAGCCTTCGTGATTTTTGAAAATAATTGCTGTATTATTGCAAGTGACATGGGTGTAGTCTCAAAAATCACAAACGATATCTCTGTTTCTGTTGAAACCAAGTTTCGAGAGAAGCAATCTGATGTAGCCAATGGCTACTTCCTTTTTTCTTACTTTATCACCATTGAGAATTTGGGACAAACGCCTTGTCGTTTATTGAGAAGGCATTGGCATATTTTGGATTCTTCCGGTGAGTACAGAGAAGTAACCGGAGATGGTGTGGTAGGCGAACAGCCGCTTCTGCGCCCGGGTGAGCGATTTTCGTATGAGTCTGCTTGTAATTTTACTACGGAGATTGGTAAAATGCATGGTACGTTTTTCATGGAAAACTTGCTGACCCATGCTACTTTTCAGGTGACTATTCCTGAATTTTTAATGGTTATGCCAGCTAAGCTTAACTGATTTTCTTCTTTTTCCTTAGTTCGTCTTTAAAACCGCTTGATTTTAGATGAAGCGCTGTATCTTTCATGAAAACTTAGCCGCAAAAGGTTGAGAATTAAGAATTGATAAGACGAAAAACTTTTTACACCCACCTTTCAACTTTACCTTTGCGTTTATGAATCCACGCATGATCCGCTTTATTATTCTGTCCATGTTTTCAGCCATGACAGGTTTGGTGGGCATTCAAATTATTTGGATTCGGAAAGCGGTAGAACAGCGAGAAGAGCAATTTAACCAAGAGGTTTTTGCAGCATTGGCTTCTATTTCGCAGGCGTATGAAAAAGAGGTTTGGGCCAAGCACATTGAAAAAATGTTGGATTGGTCATCGCTCGAGTCTGGCGTTCAGGGGATGATGGATTCGTTGCACCAAGTGACCCTTTGCCAGCCTAAGGATTCTATGCCAGGTTTTACCACGACCCCGGAGGGAGAGGTTTATCTTCAATTGAACTGGGAAGGCGGCTATCCATTTGCCCGTGCACCGCGCGGCCCTTTTGGTGAAGCACAAAATAATCCTTGGGTCAATCTTCAAGATGAAGGAAACAACAATTATATAGAGAGCCTCGACCAAACTTACCGTGTGCTTACGGAGAGCCGTGATTTAATTGGCAACATGCTCCAAAACTTGGTGAGTCGATTTGTGTTTACCAACCAGCAGGAAGTAGATAGTGTCTTGCTGGAAAAACTTGTGGCCGGTGAATTTCATGCGCGTGGGATAAAAATGCCCATTCAATACACAGTTTACCATCCGTATAAACAAGAAATGAGGTTTGGAAACCTTCAGCGTCGCAAGGACATGGAGGAGTCGCCTTATCGCATTTCATTGGGTTCAGAGCCGTACCCAAACGCCTTCGAACTGGTACTTTTCTTTCCACAGAAAAACCGTTTTTTACTTAGCAACATCATCTTTTTGTTGATTGCTTCGGCCTTTCTCATTCTGATTATCATCGGCTCTTTTGCTTATACCATCAATGTGATTTTCAAGCAGAAACAGGTACAAGAAATTAAAAACGACCTTATTAATAACATTACACACGAGTTAAAAACGCCCATTTCTACTATTTCCCTCGCCGTGCAGGCCATGTCAGATCCGGGTATGCGGGAAATTGTATCCCTTCGGGAAAAATACATTGGCGTGATCAGAGACGAAAACCATAGACTGGGGCAGTTAGTTGAAAATGTTTTACAGTCGGCCGTCTTCGACCGTGGTGATTTCCGGCTGAAAGTAAAACGCATCGATTTACATCAACGCATTGATAAAGTCCTTTCCAGTTTATCTATGCAGGCCCAAGCGAAAGGCATTCGAGTGAATAGAAATCTACACGCCAAGCAGGTGAATGTAGATGTTGATGATGTAATGATGACCAATTTGTTTTTCAACCTTGTGGACAATGCCATCAAATACGCCTCCAAAGACAACCCTTTTGTCACCATATCTACCTGGGACGAAGCACATTATTTTTGTTTTGAGGTCGCAGACAACGGCATTGGGATTTCTAAGGATGACCAAAAACGAATTTTTGAAAAATTATACCGCGTTCCTACAGGCAATGTGCATAATGTAAAGGGCTATGGACTAGGCCTCAGTTATGTAAAATCTATTGTAGAACGCCACCATGGTGAAATTTCGGTAAAAAGTGCCCTGGGAGAAGGCAGCCGATTCACCGTAAAAATCCCTTTAAAACAACCTGAACAATCATAAAAGTTTTTAAATTGGCCTTATGGAAGAGATTAAACCTCGCGTACTTCTTGTAGAAGACGAAATAAATTTAGGTAACGTTCTTAAAGATTATCTGGAATTCAAAGGATACCAGATCGATCTTTGTACCAATGGTGAGGAAGGTTTCGACACCTTTACCAAGAACCGATACGACCTTTGTATCCTGGATATCATGCTTCCTATAAAGGATGGTTATACGCTGGCCAAAGAAATTCGTCAGGCCAACCAAAGCATCCCCATCATCTTTCTCACAGCAAAAAGTTTACCGGACGACCGCATCGAGGGATTTAAAGCCGGAGCAGATGATTACCTCACCAAGCCTTTCAACATGGAAGAGCTGTTATTACGGGTAAAAGCGGTGCTTAAGCGTACCTCTGGATTGCCCGGCGTGGCAGAAGATGATAAAGTGTTTGACATTGGTGCTTATCATTTCGACTCCACCCGTCAGATGTTAACTTTGAAAAATGTTGGGGAAGACCGTAAGCTTACGTCCAAAGAATCAGAGCTTCTGCGTCTTTTGGCTTTAAATCTGAACAAAACCCTTGATCGCACCTTGGCGTTGAAAACCATTTGGGGCGACGACTCCTACTTCAACGCACGCTCTATGGATGTGTACATCACGAAATTGAGAAAATACCTCCGTGAAGATCCCAGATTGGAAATTTTAAATGTTCACGGCAAAGGATTTAAGCTTTTGGTGAACGAAACCAACTAAATCGCCTTCATGGCTGCTTTACGGGTACTTTATTGTTGGCTCATCAGCTTAATGTTGGTTGGGCAGGAGGTTCCTGTACGTAAAATTGGTGTAGAGGAGGGCTTGCCTTCTCAGCGCACTTTCGATGTGGTTGCTTTGCCCAATGGATTCATTTGGACGGCCACTTCTGCCGGACTTGTACGGTTCGACGGAAAGGAAAGTCTGGTATTCACTACGTCTGAAGGACTTCCGGACAACAGCATTAAACGCATGGCTTATGATCCTCAAACCCAGTCCCTTTGGTTTTTAACCTCTAGGGGAAGAGTGGGTTGGGTTACGGCGCAGCATCAAGTTGTTTTACCAGAACAACCCAAGTTAAGAAGACTTGAGATGGTTGATTTGACGCCAGGATTACCCGGTTCCATGTGGCTGGCCGATGCCAATGGCGAAATTTTATGCTACCAGAATCAGCGTATCCAGCATGAAACCCGAATGGTACAAGGAAAAGTGGTTGGCATGGTTTGCGATTCTACTGGCAAGCTTTGGGTGCTTTCTAACCAACCTGCTGCCCTTTGGTCTTTTCAACCTAACACCCAGAAAGTCCCGGGTTTAGTCTGGCAAAGCCCAACGGAGAAAGTGATGAGCAGGCCGGTACTCCTTTCCAATGGCGACCTGGCCTGGTCGACCCTTTCCGGGCTTTGGCGTTTTCAACCCCATTCCAGCCATCCCCGCCCCGTCTTTTTAACCGATGCCTTTCAACAAACCCCTATTCATTGCCTTTTGCCCGACGAACATGGAAAAATTTGGGTAGGAACACCCGAAGGTCTTTGGCTGATTGGACGTAAAAATGGAAGCTTCCAGCCTTTGAAAAGAATTTTACAGTCCTATCAAATGAAAGCCTTATCCAAAGATTTTGAGGGAAACATTTGGGTAGCCACAGCCAATTCCGGGGTATTATATCTTCCCGATCAACAGATGTCGGTTCAATCTTATGGGAGCAAACCGGCAGATCATGTGATTCAAGCCATGGAAGTTACCCCCGATGGCCGGTTGTGGGCCGGTAATATCCAAGGTGTGGTTTTTTACGGCGTACCTAATGAGCGAGCTGTACCCATTACCTTGTCCCAACGAATGCCAGTGTTGAAACTTTGTCAGGCAGGAAACCACATGTGGATTGGCACGGAACAAGGATTATATCGGTCGGATCAACCAAAAAAGCCCATTTGGCCCCGGGAAAAAATTACGGCCTTGGCTACTGATGGTGCAGACTATCTTTTTGTGGGTACGCCACAAACCCTTCATCAACTGCATGTGCCTTCGCAAAATTGGAAAACCTATTATACCGGCGCTATATCTAGCATGTTTTGGCATCCTTTTGAAAAAGCATTGTGGATGGCCACCCCATTGGGCATTCAGCGATGGACACCCCAAGGTGCACAACGTTTAGTATCTGTAGGTTTACTTCAGGGACAAGAGATTTCAGATTTATGTTACGATGCAGAGCGAGATATGGTTTGGGCCAGTACTTTGGGTGCCGGAATTTGGGGGCTTCAGGGGAAACAGCCGCTGTTGCATATTTCCAGTAGACAAGGACTGGTGTCCGATATGATTTTTTCCATGCATTTGGATGATGATGGACATCTTTGGGCCGCCACACCCAAGGGCATTCACCAACTTGTGTTTTCCGGGCGTCAGGTGGCCCAATTGATTTTATGGGATAAAACCCATGGCTTACCTTCCTATGAGGTCAGTCAGGTGAAATGGTTTGGAGGTAAAGTTTTCGCAGCCACGCCTGCGGGTGTGGTGTTTTTTGAACCCCAAAAACCAAAAGAAGATGTGACGCCACCGCCTGTTTTTATCAATAGATTATTCGTTAATAACATGCCCAAGCCAAGGGCAGATACCTTGTGGCTAGATCCTTTTGAAAACAACTTACAAGTGGATGTTAGAGGTATTTCTTACCGAGATCCATCTGGCATTCGATTTTCTTATGTACTTGAGGGTTTAAGCCCTACGCCGGTCATGACTTCTTCCGGGAATTTATCTTTCCAAGCCTTGGCGCCAGGCTGGTACACGCTTTCTATTTTGGCCATGGACAGAAATGGACTGACCAGCCAAAAACCGGCCAAACTAACCATCTATATTCAACCTGCTTTTTGGCAAACCCTGGCATTTAAAATTTCCGTTTTTCTTTTATTGGCAGCCGGAATTGGTGTGTTGTTCTACCTTAGGTTAAGGTGGGTGCGTCGTCGGGAGCGAGAAAAGGCTGCTTTTACCAGGACCTTAAATGAATTGAAGCTCACAGCCCTAAAAGCGCAGATGAATCCTCATTTTCTTTTTAATTCTTTAGGCTCCATTCAAAACCTCATTAATACGGACCGGAAAAAGGAAGCCAACCAATATTTGGCAAGGTTTGCCAAATTGTTGCGCATGGTTTTAGATCAAAGTGAAGAGCGAGAAGTAACATTAGCCGAAACCATGGCCCAATTGGAGCTTTATTTACAACTAGAAAGTTTGCGGTTTTCGGAGGCATTTACCTATCAAATTTTTGCTCCCTCCCAACCGCAATCCATTCCCATGCCTCCCCTTATGATTCAGCCCTTTGTGGAAAATGCCATTAAACACGGATTACTTCCCAAAGGGAATGGCGCTCATTTAATGATTCGCTTTGAATTGCGGCCGGACCAGACTTTGTACTGCTGTATAGAAGACAATGGGATTGGTCGCGTGCAAAGAGAAATTCGCAAAGGACAAAGTCGGGCCGACCATGTGAGTAAAGGCATTTCCATTACCCAAGACCGCTTACAATTGCTGAATGACCTTTCTGCGCGAAAAACCCAATTACATATCACAGATTTATACGATGCCCAAGGCCATGCCGCAGGAACAAGGGTGGAATTGATTTTGCCTCTGCCAGAAACGTTTCAACAGCCTTAAGTGACATGTTGCCGGATGTAGGCTCGTCTTTGCCATGCGCCCTTTTCCAAAGAGGATAATGGAATATTTGGGCACGAAGTAAATGTTTTATAAGGGCTTACCCTCGTGGCTGCATATGAAACGAATTAGCGCTTGAGTTGCGCTTCCATGGTTTCCTTATCGGCATAACCCACATGGTTCCAAGTTTCTTTCCCATCCCGGAAAACGCGAATGACTGGAATAGCCTCAATGCGAAGCAGGCCGGATAAATCAGGATTTTGGTCTACATCGATGCGGACCAATTTTAGGTTGTCGCCGTATTTTTTTTCTAAAGCCTCTAGGTCCGGTTTCATTTGCATGCAAGGTCTGCACCATGGGGCGTAAAAATCTACGAGAACTTGTGGGTGGCTTTTGATGAGCGCCTCATATTCTTCCATGCTCATGCCTTTGATTTGTCGAACAACCGGTGGCGCTTCTTCCAAGGTAAGTCCGGCGGCTTTCCACTTTAGCAAGCCTCCCTCCAGTTCGTAAACCTGCATAAAGCCATTTTTTCTAAGCATTTCAGCGGCACTTTTGCTTCTGCCGCCACTTAAGCAATAGACAAAATAGGGTTTGCTTTTGTCGAAACCGCCCATGGCTTGCTCGAAAGTGCCATCTGAAAAGTTCAGGTTTACAGCCCCTTTCATATGCGCTTCATCAAACTCACCGGTACTGCGCACATCCAAGATGATAGCCCCTTGGGTTTTGGCCAATTTTTCAGAAAAGCTTTTGGCATCGAGCACCTGTTGGCTGGTGGATGTGCCACAAGCGGCCAAAAAGGTCAATATCATCAAAGTAAATCCGGAACGCAGCATAAAATTCATTTTAATAGGCTTAAATATACCAAGGTTCTATGAACCCGAAAAATCAAATTACTTTTTTCTTTTTTGGAAGAAGCGATGGATGTCATCGCCCAAAGACCATCCGAATAGGGCCCCAAATCCTCCCATGAGGTATGGATTGCCTGTAATTGCACAGCCCTCAGGGGTGCAACCTACCCACCACCAATACGCCAATCCGGCGCCAAGTCCCAGGGCTGCCGGAATAATCCGAAACAGCATTTTTTTCCAATGATACATTGATAGTTCCATACACCAAAATTAGGCATGTTCTTCCTTGGTTTCCGTAACCAAAGTTACTTAAACTGCCAGCTGACTCCCAGGACGCCTCCCATTTGGACGGGGTTGATGCGGGTAAAAGGTGCATGACTTAGGTTGGTGGCTGCGTATCTGGAGATTAGACCAAGGCGTATCTGGATGGGCCAGTGTCGGGGTTGGAAAGAAGCGCCAACTTGCCATTCTAAATCTAAGCGAAAGGGATTGAGTCCTGCGGTTTGTCCTACTTCGGCCCTTGAAGTCGCTCCGGTGGCCCATACCTCGTTGCGCGTTTGCACACCGGCACTTCCGCCCACTTGTCCCCAAAGTCCAAGTCTTTGGTTTTTATTTTTCCAAGTAAGCCCAACATGGATTGGAAACTGAATCCAACCCATGGTTTGCTCAAGGCTTTGGGTGGTTTCGCCTAGGACGACATCTGTACTGAGCGCCGGACCGTCACTTTCTATGGAATTGAGGTTGGGTTCTATCCAAAGCCCTCGCAACATGCCCCATTGGGTGAAAATATGGGTTTGTAGGGTATTGGCCGGCAAAAGGTTAAACGGATGGGTGGCGATGTGTTCGCGCGAGGTACGTACCTCAATGGTCTGGTATTGGATGCCTGTACTCCATTGCCAACCCCAAGGTGAGTTTTTAAATGTTCTTTGACCACGAATCTGCAGTCCAAGCTGCCATTGTATGGGGTTGGTTTCTGTCCATCCTTGTCCTCCACCAAACGCAGGCAAATAGGGCCCGCCTGTTTGTTCTACCCCGGCCAACTGTCCAAGGAGTCCTGTTTCTAAACCCAGGTGCCATTGGGTTTTTATTTTGTTTTGGGCTAAGGTTTCTTGTTCGGGGAAGACGTTTTCGAAAATCGCCCATGCAGAGGCTTGTTCATTCTCATTCAAGAAAAATGCAGGAAAAGGACGGTAAAAATTCAGGGGTTCAATTTGAATGTTGATTGGAGTAACCGGTTCATCTTCTCTGTTTAAACCGGGAAGTAAGCTCGTCTTTTTACCCAAAACAGACATACTTTGCGAAGGTGCGGTCGTGATGTTCGGTTTTAGCGGGGAGGGTACAATGGTTTTCGGACGCAATGGCTGCGAAACATGCCCGGTAGAAATTTCAGGGCTAGGGCTATGGGTTTCACGCTGACGTTCTGCGACTTCCAAAGAAGGGACAGAGGTTTGGCTGGTTGTGCTTCCTAACCACCAACCCAAACCAAAGAGGCAGACAGAAAGTGTGGGGACAAACACCCAGAAAAACCTTCGATTTCGTCTTCTCTTTTGCTGAAGCAGCAGTTCTTCACTTACCCCTTCCCATACATGGGCAGGCACCCTGACTTCATGGTGCTGGAGTTGGTCTTTGAACCACCGGTCGAAACGAAAGGCGCCCTTGTTCATGCGTGGTTCCATTTTCCATGTGGTACCAAATCCGGCATCGTTTCCCGAATGCGGTGTTGCAATTGTTGCCGGGCCCTTGCCAGCTGAGATTTGGAGGTGCCTTCTGAAATGCCGAGCATGTCGGCAATCTCCTTATGTGCGTATCCTTCAATGGCGTAGAGATTAAAGACCATGCGGTAACCATCGGGCAATTCACGCACCAATTGGAGCATGTCTTCTACATTCAAATAGGCATCGACACTTTCGATGGGTTCCGTTTCAGGAAGGTTGTCATGGAGTTCGGAAGACCAATGAAGTGGATTTTTCTTACGGAATCTTTCCAGTGCCGTGTGCACCATGATGCGTCTAATCCAGCCTTCAAGGCTTCCTTCACCCCGAAAATCTCTTAAATGGCTGAATACTTTGACAAATCCATCCTGTAAGTTGTCTTGGGCTTCAGAGACATCTCTTGAAAAACGAAGACATACGGCATACATTTTAGGGGCAAAAAGGTGATAAAACTTGGCGTAGGCCTTGTGGTCTCCTTTTTTGCAGGCTTCAAGTATCGTATCTATGTGTGCGTTATTTAGCACATTCTCCCGGTCTAAAGTGTTTAATGCCAGCCGCCTCTGCGCTGCATGCATTTCCATAGGTTTTACCGTCGCAGCCGCAAACCGGGTCGTATTGCATGGTGCAAATTTTATCCGGTTGGGGTGTACCCATACAATCAACGGGTGCCTCACGCTGTTTGGATTTACATCCGGTGGCTAGGCAAAAAAGCGCAAATCCGATCAGTGGAAATTTCATCGCTAGGTTTTGGCGTTGTTTCACAAAAAACAAGTTCTGCAAGGTACAAAAAAAAGAGGCTGTCTGGTGAAAGACAGCCTCTTCTCATTTTTAAAAATAAGGTTATTGAACCAAGATCCGCAAAGTAGCAGTTTGCTCTCCTTGGTTTACTTGCATGAAGTAAACGCCGGTGGCATAACCATCCATTTGTTTGGTGAAAGAGCCGGTTACCATAAAGGTTTCCATTTGTCTTCCTTGCGCATCCATGATAGATACGGACGCCTGATTCCAGTTTTCAGGTAATTGCACATGCAACGCACCTTGGGTTGGGTTTGGACCGAAAGTGATGCCCAAAGATTGTGCATCGGCAAAACCTAAACAATTGACCACCATTAGGTCGTCGGTAGCTGTTCCGGTACATCCGTTGTTATCTACAAACGTGTAGGTGATGACGTAATTGCCGGGGTTGGTATTTGGGTCAAACGAGGTTCCGGTAACGCCAGTTCCAGAGAACACGCCATTGCTTGGGCTACCACCTGCTAAAGATACAAGACCATTGTTGGTACATACAGAGTCAATACCCAAGTCTAAACTTACCATCGGTAAAGGATTTACGGTAATGGTTACGGAAGCCGTATCGCTGCAACCGTTGCCGTCTGTGCCAATGACCAAGTAGGTATCCGTTCCTGCAGGTGTGAAGGCCACGCCATCTTGTACATTGTTGTTCCAAGTAAGGTTGGGGGCACCTGAAGCGGTAAGGGTTACGCTGCTACCTTGACACACACTGTTGCTGCTGGATTGAATAGCAACCACAGGGGCTAGGTTTACGGTTGGAGTTACAGATACAGTGTCTGTGCAGCCATCAGGTCCGTAACCAATGACAGTGTAGGTAATGGGCTGTACAGGGAAAGCTACGCCATTTTGTACACCATTGTCCCACGTATAGGTTGAAGCGCCTGAAGCGGTTAAAGTGAAGTTGGCTCCTTCGCAAATGCTGTTAGCAGATTGTTGTACGGAGACAGTTGGGTTGGTTCCCACCGGAATAGTTACAGAAGCTGTATTGGAACAGTTGTTCTGGTCTGTACCTGTCACCGTGTAGGTAAGGGTGGAAGAGGGCGTAAAGGCTACACCATTTTGTACGCCATTGTCCCAGCTGTAGGTATTCGCACCGCCACCTGTCAAGGTTACGGAAACACCGTTACAAGCTGTAGTAGGAGAAGAGCTGGCGGTTACGGTAGGTAGCGGATTTACCGTTACGTTTACTGGGGCTGAGGTAATGGAACATCCATTTCCTATCGCGGTAGAAACGGTGTAGGCACCAGCCGTGTTTACGGTGATACTATTTCCAGTCGCATTGTTGCTCCAAGTATTTCCAGAAGCAGCGGAGCTGTTAAGCTGTACAGAACCACCTTGGCAGAAAGTAGTCGGTCCAGCTGCAGTGGCCGTTACCGTGGAAGAAATGGTAAAGGTTACATTGTAGTTATTGAGTCCACTGGTGCAAGCCAATCCATCAAAAACTGAAGGAAGAATTACGGCGGAGTAGGTGCCGGGTGCAGTATAGGTATGCGAAACGGTGAGCGACTGGCAAGGGATGTTTTCACCAGCGGAAAGAATGCTCAAGCTGGCACAGTTGCCATTGGTAAATGCCGCCAATCCTGGGAACCGTGCATTAAAGGTCATGGTTACCGTAGCGGGTTCTGTTAGGGTAAAGCGATACCAATCTGTATCTCTGGAACCGGAGGCGGCGTTTGATGTTCCAGTGTAGGTGGTGGTACAGCCGGGTGCCAAATCCACATAAACGGGGGTAGTTGAATTACATCCACCGTTTAAATCTTGTCCGCAGGTTTCATTCTCAGATAATGCACCGGCAGCAGGCGTCACCGCACAGTTAGGTGTGTACACTACTTGGTCTAAACCAATGAGGTCGGAATTTGTGCCAGAGGGTCCACCGTTGGTAACGAAGTATCGGAACG
>CAZRHR010000006.1:0-65989 GCA_964599915.1 uncultured Candidatus Competibacteraceae bacterium
TTCGATGGTTCAGGATTTGGTTTGGTGGATTTGCTTCTTTGGGCGCTTCGCGCAGACAACTCTTTTCTATCTCATACGCCCTCGAGCCGGGCAGGCTTTTACTTTCTTTGCTTGCCCAAAGAAAGTAAACAAAGAAAGGGCACCCTGATTCCTAATGCGTTGCTCCGCACCGGAAGGGAAGGCTAAAATGGCTCCAGGGCTTCGCCATTTCTTTACGCCTTCCCTTCCTACGCTACGGAATCAGGGGGCGACTGCGATGGGGAGTTCGATCGTTCAAGATTTGGCTTGGTAACTCAACCTTTCGTTGCTGACTTAGACTTTTAGGCCGTTTTAAACGGGTATATGCGTTTAATGTCCGAGTATTTTCACGCCGGATGCGTAGATTGTCCACGGGGAGGGGTTGGGCGTAGCCCCGATTTTCGTTCTTTATTTGTTTGCGTTTAAAATGCCAATTGGGCATGGATTTTTGACATTTTGGTGGCTTTGCAGAAAAATTTCTTTTCTAGTTCCTACGCCCTCGAGCCTGGCAAGTCGTCGCTTTCTTTGCTTTCCACAAAAGGATATGTGCAATACAACCCTCTTCTAACACCAACCCGGGAAAATGTCCATTCAACTACCTCGCTGGTCAAATCGTTCAAATATGGCACGATCTAGCATCTCTCTGTGGGCTTCATCTGCCAAATCGCGGAGGGCTAGTGCACGTTGCCTTAAACTCTTTCCAAACAAATCGACCGCACCATGCTCTGTAACCACATGATGTACATGTGCGCGGGTGGTAACCACTCCAGCGCCTTCCCGTAAGAATGGAACAATTTTAGAATGACCCTTAGATGTAGTGGATGCCATGGCTAAAATCGCTTTTCCTCCTTCGGATTTAGAAGCACCACGCATAAAATCCATTTGTCCGCCCACACCGGAATATTGCCAAGTTCCTATGGAATCTGCGCAAACCTGACCCGTAAGGTCTATTTCTACCGCGCTATTGATGGCCATGACCTTGGGATTGGCACGAATTACTTGTGGATCGTTGATATAGCTGGCATTCAGAAAAACAAAAGCAGGATTATCATGTAAAAAATCATATAATTTTCGGCTACCAAGGGCAAAACTAGTGGCCGTACGAAAACGATGCTTGGCCTTTTTGGCATTGTTAATCACTCCTTTTTCCATTAAATCTATGACGCCATTGGAAAGCATCTCGGTATGGACACCCAAATCTTTATGCTGATGCAAAGCGGCCAATACAGCATCCGGAATGGTCCCAATGCCCATTTGAAGGGTAGCACCATCGGGAATCAATGCGGCTACATGTTGGGCAATACGGGATTCGACAGGCCCCACGGCTGCGGCATAATCGATTTCCGGTAAGGGTACATCCACCTCCACCATGGTGTGGATATCTTTCAGATGAATCAATCCATCCCCATGGGTTCGTGGCATCTGTGGATTCACTTGGGCAATTACATGTTTGGCGTATTTTACGGCTGCGCGTGCTACATCTACGGATGTGCCCAAGGAACAAAAGCCATGTGAGTCCGGCGGTGACACATGAATGAGCGCCACATCCAGCGGCAAAATATTTCGTTCAAACAAAAGATGCGCTTCGCTTAAAAATACAGGAATATAATCTCCACGGCCTTGATTCACTGCGTCCCGGATAGGCGCAGAAACAAACAATGCGCGAAAGAAAAAGGAATTTTTAAAATCGGGTTGGTTGATGATGATGTTGCCAAGTACGCTCATGCAAACCACTTCCACACGGGAAAGCCGGTGCGCTTGTCTGGATAATGCTTCTAAAAGCACCAATGGGGTAGCTGCACTGCCTTGAACAAAAATGCGTTGACCCGATTGAATGTTGGAAACGGCGGCATCGGGAGAAAGGAGGGTTGGCATGGTGATTATGTAAGGGGGCTTTGTGTGGTTCTATGAAGTAGTTGCAGGGCCTTTTTCCATTGTTCACAAAGGGCTGTGGCTGGCTTTCCCGGGGAAAACAGGATGCCTTCGCCTGTACTTGGTGGAAAAGGGGTGCCAGAAAAACCGGCCCAGGCCATGGAAGCGGCACCGCGCACGGTAGCTTCAGGATGGGCAGACACTTTGACGGGGATTTGTAAAATATCAGCTTGAATTTGCATCAACAATGCATTCGCGGTGGCCCCTCCATCGGCTAAAAGCTGCGTGGGTGGCTGATTTCCGGAAACTGAAAATGCTTCTACCACATCATATACTTGCAAAGCCATAGATTCTAAAGCCGCGCGTGCAATATGGGCAGAATTGGTGCCTCTGGAAATGCCCACCAATGCGGCTTGGGCTTCCGGAATCCAATGGGGTGCGCCCAATCCGGTAAAAGCAGGAATGAGCATGACGCCCTCGGAGGAAGGAACGGAGCGGGCCAAACCTTCTACAGCTGAAGCATGAGGTATAATGCCCAACCCATCTCGCAACCACTGAACGACCGCCCCGGAGGAAAAAATACTGCCCTCCAAAGCATACATGGGAGGTTGATTTTTCATTTTCCATGCGGGTGTGGTAATCAGCTGTGCCCCGGTATGGCAAGGCGATGTGCCCGTGGTCATCATCATAAAACAGCCTGTGCCATAAGTGGCTTTGGTGTCTCCGGGAGAAAAACATCCTTGGCCAAAAAGTGCAGCTTGCTGGTCACCCAAAACGCCATAAATAGGAAGGGCACGACCAAACAAGGCCGGATCTGTTTCCCCGAAACAAGCATTGGAATCTAAAATGTCGGGTAAAAGGGCCATAGGCACATCCAAGAGCTGGCACATATCCTTCGACCAAGTGCCGGAAGCAACGTCCATTAATAAGGTTCGGCTGGCATTGGTCCAATCGGTGGCATGGACCTGACCTCGGGTCAAATGCCACAACAACCAAACATCTATGGTTCCGGCGCATAATTCTCCACGTTGAGCCCGTGGATACAAGCCATAAAAATGCAACATCCATTGCCATTTGGTGGCTGAAAAATAAGGGTCTATGCGCAATCCGGTGACTTCATGCACCTTAGGCTCCCATCCATCTTTTTGAAGTGTCTGGCATGTGTCTTGGGTGCGTCGATCCTGCCAAACGATGGCCGGCGTAAGGGCTTTGCCTGTCTTTCGATCCCAAATTAAGGCGGTTTCTCTTTGGTTGGCAATGCCAAGTGCCACCATTTGTTCCGGCCTAATGCGGGCCCGTTGAATGGCTTCAGCTGCAGCGCCAATCTGGGTACTCCATATTTCTTCCGGCTGTTGTTCCACCCAACCTGGCGAAGGAAATTGGGCTTGTAGGGGCCGTGAGGCCAATGAAACCATCTCTCCTTCAGCATTGAAAACGGCGGCTCGTGAACTGGTGGTACCCTGATCTAAAGCTAATATGTAAGTGGCATTCATTGGGCAAATTGGTCTTTGAACGATAGGACCAATTTAAAACAAAAAAGCCCCGAAGTTCGGGGCTTTTGAAAAAGTTAAAAGGAAAATCAATGATTTACCAGCATTTTGGCTGAAATAGATTGTGCTTCCACGGTTACGGTGTAAAGGTACACACCTTCGGTCCAGTTATGGGTGTTTACGTCGAAATGATTTACGCCAAAACCTGCTTGTACGGTTTGTTGCGCCACCAAACGTCCCATGATGTCGCGGACTTCGAGGGTAGCAGGGGCTGCTTTGGGTGTGTTAAAGGAAATACGGGTCGCGCCATTGGCTGGATTTGGGAAGTTTTGTAACAACTCAAATGCAGTTGGATTGGTAAATTCAACAATAGAAGCGGAAGCGCAAATAGGCCATTTGATGAAGAAATCCACCGGAGGAGCCAAGGAGGCAGGTACATCTGTACAACCAAAACCCGCATCAAGACGACCCAATACCTGCACTTTAAAGCTTACAGAGTCACATGGAGCATTGATGGGCGCAGGAACATTGCTGCTTTGCAAACGCAAGCAAAGACGAACAAGACCGCTACCTGCTGCAATGTTAATGGGCGTATTGGCAGAGGTGGCAGCGGTTACTTGGGTGCTGCCTTGCCATACTTCCCAAGTAAAGTTCAAATTGGCAGGAATGCTGCTGTTGTATGAGGTCAAGGTATCCAAAGCCACGGATAGAATCTTGATGCCACAAAGCGACAAAGAATCGGTAGGATCATTTGGCGTGGTGGTATTATCCACCTTTTCAGGAATAACTACGGTATTTTGGTGGTTGTAGTTAGACCCTGCTACAGCTTGAGGGATGGGATTTGGATTAAATCCTAACATCGCTGCATTGGGATCAGGTGGGTTTGGGGAACATTCCTGAGCAGTTAGCGCAGCAGCGGACAAAACAAGTCCAAAAGAAAAGTGTAAAACGTGTTTCATGTTGGTTGAAGTTAGTAAAATGTTATTCGGCATCTTCTTGGGTAAGGTCATTTTCAATATTATCCATAAGGATAAAATCCTCGACCTCAGAAGGATTTTGAATGATATTTAATACCGTATCCAGTTGAGATATGGTGATTAATTTTAGTACGGCATCCTCAACACCAGTAATTACAAGCACACCGCGTGCCGCTTGACACCGACGATTGGCGACCAAAATGGCAGATAGACCACTAGAGTCAATGTACTTAACTCCTGACAAGTCAATCACCAAATTCTTTTCTCCCTTTCCACTATGGAAAATGATTTCAGATTTAAGCTCAGGAGATACGGTAGAATCGAGCTTATCCGCTAAGACAGCAAGCTTGAGATAGTAGGTGTGTTTGTCGGCTTGTACAACCATGAGGATGTATTTTGTACAAAAATATAAAAACCTATCCCTTTAAAAAGGATTTTGGTAAAAAACCCACTAAAAGCCCAAACAAAACTTTATTGATTTCTCAAAAGGGTCTCCAAAACTGCCATTCTCACAAGCACTCCATTGGCTACCTGTTTTAAAATCAATGTGTTTTCCCCGTCCATTACCCTACTATCCAACTCTACACCCCGATTAACCGGGCCGGGATGCAAAACCGGAATAGGCCTGATTAAATGATTTAGTCTGCTGTTTTTCAAACCAAATCGCAAGGAAAAATCCCTTGCCGACCCTACATAAGCGACCGATTGGCGTTCTACCTGCATCCGTAAAGCCATTACGCCGTCCAACTTTGGCAGGAGCAGTTCCAAATCATGTGAAGTAGAATCCACCATGCTTTTTAGCGCATTCGGAATAAGTGTGGCGGGCCCGCACACATGCACTTTAGCACCTAAAAGCTTTAAGGCGAAAATATTGGATCTCGCTACACGAGAGTGCAACACATCGCCCACGATGCCTATGTGCAAATCACGTAAATCCCCCAACTGCTTCTCCAAGGTCAACATATCGGCCAATGCCTGTGTAGGATGTGCATGGGTACCATCGCCGGCATTCACAAATTGTATTTTTTGCCCTTCAAACACTTGCGATAGAAAAGCCAAGGCACCGGAATCCGGATGACGAACCACCATTAGCTCCACAGACATGGCCAACAGGTTGGCGACCGTGTCTTTCAACGATTCTCCTTTGGCGGCAGAAGAACCGGCTACGTTCCAGGACAACAGGTGAAGTCCTAACCGACGCTGGGCCTGTTCAAAAGATAAACGGGTTCGGGTAGAATTTTCAAAAAATACATTGGCCACCGTAATCTGCCTGTTTGTAAAGGTTTGTAAACCCGTGGCCGGCGCAACCTTTTCTAGCGCATGGGCACGATCCAACAAAAACCGAAGGTCTTCCAAATTAAGACTTTCGATGTCCAGCAAATGTCGGTGTGGCCATTGGTATGCCATAGGATTCGGGTAAAAGGTAACGTCAGGTCCATCGATAGACCATAATGAATACAAAAATACAAAGCGATTCAGCCCATTTCAGAGGTTTCCATGTTAAGTTTTAGCCTAAAAAAAAAACGGCAAGGAAAATCTTGTGCTTCCTTGCCGTAAAAAATTAATTCTACGCTTTTACCAACCCAAGATATAGGCAAAAATCAAAGGAGCCACAATGGTGGCATCGGATTCCACGATAAATTTGGGGGTGGTGATGTCTAGCTTTCCCCAAGTAATTTTTTCATTTGGCACGGCACCGGAGTAGCTGCCATAAGAAGTGGTTGAATCACTGATTTGGCAAAAATAGCTCCAGAAAGGAACATCATGCCACTCCAAATCTTGGTACATCATTGGCACCACACAAATGGGAAAATCACCCGCAATTCCACCACCAATCTGGAAGAAACCCACCCCTTTTCCTGAAGATTCCTTTTTATACCAATCGGCCAACCAAGTCATGTATTCAATGCCTGATTTCATGGTTTGGGCTTTCAACTCACCTTTAATGCAATAAGAGGCGAAAATATTTCCCATGGTGGAATCCTCCCATCCAGGTACGATCATGGGTAGATTTTTTTCTGCTGCCGCCAACATCCAAGAATGCTTGGGGTCAATTTCATAATCTGGCTCCATGACTTTGCTAAGCAGCAATTTGTACATGAATTCATGTGGGAAATAGCGTTCACCTTTGGCTTCTGCGTCCTTCCAAATTTTTACAATATGCTTTTGAATGCGACGAAATGCCTCTTCTTCGGGAATGCAGGTATCGGTGACCCTGTTGTATCCATTTTCTAGTAAATCCCATTCATCTTGCGGACTAAGATCCCGGTAATGTGGCACCCGCTTATAATGAGAGTGCGCCACCAAATTCATAATATCTTCTTCCAGGTTGGCTCCGGTACAAGATATAATTTGAACTTTGTCTTGCCGTATCATTTCCGCCAGGGAAATCCCTAATTCTGCGGTAGACATGGCACCGGCCAGAGTAATCATCATTTTCCCACCTTCCAGTAAATGGGTTTCGTAGCCTTTGGCAGCATCTACCAATGCCGCAGCATTAAAGTGCCGATAATGATGGGTAATAAATTCAGATATGGGACCTTTAGATGTCATGTGGAATCTTGTTTAGCGCGCAAATATAATGAAAACGGGATTGGCTCAGGATTTCGCCTTTCGTGCAGGCACATTGGTTTTGGATTTTTTGGGCGTTTTAATGCGCTGGGATAAAATGAGTTCTTGACTTAATCGAAAAAGCAAACGCGCGCCCACATTGGCATCCCATTCATCTTTTCCCGGTGCCACTTCTACCAAATCGAAACCAATGATGGTTTTGCCCGCAGCCCTTAGGGCACGAATAAGCATGATGGCTTCCTGGAACTGTAGGCCTCCCGGAACGGGCGTGCCAGTATTCGGACAAAGGGAAGGTTCAAATGCATCGATATCGAACGTAATGTACACGTGTGAGCCCAAATGGCTCAGCATATCCTCCATTTGGGATTGCCAATGGATGCCTTTGGCTTTGTTTTCTTGAATATCCTCATCAAAAAACACCTTTATCCGTCCTTGAGAGGCTTGGATGCGCTGATGTTCTTCTTCGCAAAGATCACGAATGCCCACTTGCACCAACTTGTCTATTTGTGGGAGCTGCATAAAGTTATACGACACCGAGGCATGAGAATAGGTGAACCCTTCATAGGCTTCTCTCAAATCACAATGAGCATCGAACTGAAGCACAGAAAAAGATGGATAACGGGTGGCCATGGCTTGGATGAGTCCAAGTGGAGTGGAATGATCGCCTCCAACCAAACCGACCGCTTTTCCCTGGTCTAGCCAAGATTGTGCTTCTTGAAACACATATTGGTTCATGGTGGCGCAGACCTCATTGATGGCTTTTAAGGTGCCTTGCTCTTTCTCCGGTGCTCCCTCTAACAATGCCTGTAGGTATTGTTTGGCCATTTTCCTGGACTTTCGGTTGGTTTTGCGCCAATTTTTGGGTACGGGTAGCATGGAAACCCTATTATTCCAAGCTTGGGGAACGTCCCGAAGAAACAAATCGACCTGTGCAGAAGCTTCAAAAATGGCTTGTGGCCCCTCGGAGGTTCCGTCTGCATAAGAAACGGTTACATCCCAAGGCATGGGAATAAGTACGAGTTCAGATTCAGTGGGTGCATAAGGCAAACCAAATATATTGGCATCCAGAGGTGCTGGACCATTTGGGTCAAAAGCAGTAGGAGTAGGCGTTTGGGCCATGTAAATATCTTTTTACAAAGGTAATGAAAGGTAGGGGATGGTAAAAAAAAAGCCACCGAAATTCGGTGGCTCACTAAGGTTAGGTTAACCTAATCAGATGTTGCCGGATAATTCAGCGCCTGATTTGAATTTCACTACTTTTTTAGCAGCGATTTTGATTTCCTTACCTGTCTGAGGATTGCGTCCGGTGCGTGCAGCACGCTCGGATACGCTCCAGGATCCGAAGCCAACAAGGGCTACACGGTCTCCTTTTTTCAGGGCCTTGGTAGTTGCATCTACAAATGCATCAAGGGCTTTTTTGCTGTCTGCTTTGGAAAGACCAGAGGCAGAAGCAATCTCATCGATGAGTTCAGCTTTGTTCATGGTTGTTTTGAATTAATGAACAGGTTTTGGTGTTACGATAACAAATTTAAACGCATCCTTAACGTATGCAAGTGTTTACCCCAACTTTACCCCCATTTTGTTAATAACTCAGGCTTTTTGTTGAAAATCCCGCCCGTTTTTTACAAAAACCCCCGATTTTCAGCCTCTTAACCTTCAAACATTTCACTCCAAAGGCGCCAAAGTCCAGCCCTCCACCTTAGCACCTAGAAGAAAGTCTTTGATTTTTAATCTTTTACGCCCTGGAGCCTGAATTTCAAGAAAGGCTAAAAATCCATCAGGCCTCTGCAATCCCCACTGTCCAAGGCCATGAAAACCTAGGGATATCTCCCTTTGGGTAAGTTCTAATGGAAACCATTGGGCTTCCCAGACCTTCAGATCAAACCTTTCTCCATAAGCATCTAATAGCGTGATAAATGCCCCAGGAAACGGATTCAATCCACGGACTTGATTCATCAGCATTTGTCCAGACTTCGTAGGCACAAGTCGTCCGTCTTCCTTATGAATCTTCGGGGCAGCCCTTAAAATTAAAGACTGATTATCAATGATATCTGATTGATTAATTAAACTTATGCTATGCGAAACCAGCCCCTCAACGGTTTTTACCACCAAATGAGCCCCCACTTCCATCATTCGGTCATGAAGCCCGCCTGCTGTTTCATTTGGACCTATGGACAATTTTTCTTGTAATAAGATATGCCCTGTATCAATGGCTTCATCAATTAAGAAAGTAGTTAGTCCAGTTTCAGTTTCTCCATTCATTACCGCCCATTGGATGGGTGCTGCTCCCCGATACTGAGGCAAGAGCGAGCCATGCAGGTTAAAAGTTCCCATGGACGGGAAGGCCCAAATCTCTTTAGGCAACATCCGAAAGGCCACCACCACGTTTATATCCGGCTTCCACGCTTGATAAGCCTCGAGAAATTCTGGAGATTTCAATTTTTCCGGCTGAAGCAGCGGAATCCCTAGTTCCATGGCAGCTAAGGCAACTGCAGAAGGCTGAGGCTTAAGTCCACGTCCGGAGGCGCGGGTTGGAGCAGTGACTACGCCCACCACAGGATAGCCGGCTGCACATAGGGCTTTTAAACTGGGTACAGCAAATGCCGGCGTACCCATAAAAACGATGCGAGGAAATGATTGACTCATATTTTTAAGTTATTCAGGACTCACAATGTCCACTAAGGTCACTTGTACCCTTAAATTATCGTAGGCTTGAATGCGATCGCCGAACAAATCGCTGCCACTATTTTCGGTAAAAGGAACATAAAAGAGATGCTCTGCTCCTACTTTCATGCCGGCCAAGGCAACGTCTACACCAATGGGCACATCGCCGCCCATGATGGTTACTGGAATAGGGAACTGCCCTTGGGTATTCACAATTTCATGGCCATAACTGGTAACCATGGACAAATGAATGACCACTGATTCGCCTGCTTTTGCCTCTCGCCCCTTTCCTGCTTTGATGATTTTGGTGAAAGTGGTCATGGGTACATGTTGTTGTGGCCCCCATTGTTCATTGGATTTGACCATCCACACAAAAGCTTCCATGGCTTGGCGGTGTGCCATGGCACTTTCTCTCACAGATTTCTCTTCCCAACCGGCAAGATTAAGGGCCGATTCTACCCGAATATGCAACCTCAGCAAACTGTCCGGTCTCCATGCAATACCTTGCAATGCATCGGCAAATGGCTGCATTGCAAGGGCACGTTGATCCATTTGTACCACCAATGAATCGCCCACAACGGTATGCTTCAACACTTGACGCAAGTCATATGGTCCAGGGGCTTGAGGTAATGGCGGAATGTCCATGGCCAAATCGCTCTCTGCTAAAAGGCTGTCTTGCACATCTGTAAAACGAAAACTAAGGTTCCACCAAACAAGGGTATCTTCAGGACGGAGCGGTGATTTTTCTATGTATTGAAAACCAAAACCTGGCGCAACCTCATAAAATTTTCTCCAATGGGGATCGCCGCAACCCATGGAAAAAAGAAGGTTCAAAGCCAATAAAACGCCAACAAGTTTCCGAGTCATGTTTACTTAGATTGAATGCGTAAAAGTTCAAGGTGATAAAGCACCGGGGTATTTCCCGGAATTTTCTCCATATCTCCCGCCAATCCAAAAGCCCTGTGGGATGGGATTATGATGGCCACATGATCACCCTCAGATAAATATTTGACGGCTTCATGCATCCCACTCTCTACTTGGTCATGGTCTACCCGAAACCATTCTGGTCCGGATTCAAAAGAAGAATAACAAGAAGTGCCGTCTAGCAAAAATATTTCAAAATCTATCAAAACCTCCTGATTGGTTTGAGGTTTCGGACCCGTTTTTGGTGGCGAAATCCATCGAATATACACCCCTGTGCCGGTGGCCTTCATGTCCCAACCCTGCCGAAAAATGTACCGTCTGATTTTCCAATTTTCTTCCAATGCTTGGAACCGATTTAGGCGCACCAATTCTTCCTCCAGCTTTTTCTGGTCCACTTTCAAGGGTTTAGGAGGAGGTGTTGGGTCAGGCGTATGGCATGCGCTCAACCACAAGACACAGCCCCAAAGCCACAAGGCCATTTTTGTAAACCTCAGGAAGAAAACCATGAAGTAAAAAATTGAGGTAAACAATCGTTCATGTAATTTAATGTGGCTTCCATGTTACCGGAAAAACGTCCACCCGCAGCATTAAAGTGCCCCCCCCCTTCAAAAAAACGCGCGGCAAATTGGTTTACCGGAATATTTCCTTTGGACCGAAAAGAAATTCTGGTGGTACCTTGGTCTCTTTCTGTAAGCATAATGGCGACTTCTACCCCCTGAACGGACAATGGGTAATTTACGATGCCTTCTGTATCACCTTTACGCGAATGAAAGCGTTGCAGTTCTTCAAAACTTAAGCCCATGATGGCAATTTTCCCATTGGCCACCCAATGTAATTTTTCAGAAAGAACGTATCCAAGTAGTTGAAGCCGTTCAGGCGATTGCTGGTCGAACACATAATGCATCACTTCTTGGTAAGGCGCCCCGGCGTCTTGAAGTGCAGCGGCCACTGGAAATGTTTGCGGGAAAATAGCATGTCTAAACCCACCTGTGTCTGTCACCAGCCCCGTCATAAAGCAGGTCGCGGCTTCTTTGGTTAAAGAAAAACCATGCAAAAGGGATACAACCAATTCTGAGGTGGAAGACGCCTCAATCGTATGGAAATACGCGTCATATTTTCCCCACGGGTCCGGATGATGATCGATAACCCACACCGGTGTTGTTTTTTCCTGCAGAAACCATTTGGAGAGTTGTTCCCCTGTTCTGCTGGGATGTCCATGGTCTAGGGCAATGACCAGTTGGGCGTGGTTCAATGCCTCCAAGGCCAGCGGAAGTTGAAAATCTGCTTGAATCACTTGGGTTCTACCCGGCAAAAAATCCAAGAAAAAGGGAGGGCTATCTGGAGCGATGCAGGTGATGTTTTTACCCGCTTCAGCCAGCACATGTGCCAAGCCTAACATAGAACCCATGGCATCGCCATCGGGCTGAGAATGACAGACCAAAGCAATGGATTTGAAATTTAGCAGGCGTTCAGCAGAGAGTTGTTGCATGGTTTTATTAATTTCGCCGCCAAATGTATGAAAACCATGAGCGGTAAACGAACTTTTACAATGATCAAACCCGATGCAGTTCAAAACGGACATATCGGTAACATTCTGGCAGATATCCAAAAAGCTGGCTTTTCCATCGTAGCTATGAAATATACGCGTCTTTCACGAGAAGAGGCCGGAAAATTTTATGAAGTGCACAAGGAGCGTCCTTTTTATGGAGAATTGGTGGACTATATGTCTTCCGGACCTATTGTAGCAGCCATTTTAGAAAAAGCAGATGCGGTGGCTAGTTTCCGTCAGGTGATTGGAGCGACCGATCCTTCCAAAGCTGAGGAAGGAACCATTCGCAGAAAGTATGCTCAGTCTATTGCTGCCAACGCCATTCATGGTTCAGACAGTGATGAGAATGCGGCCATTGAAGGTGCTTTCTTCTTCTCTGGAAGAGAAATTTTAGACTAAATCCATGGCTGTGCACCCTCCTGAGCTTTTTGCTTCGGAAGCATGGCTAGCCTGGCTCCAACAGTACATTGGTCCGGAACGCAAGGCCGTAATGGCAGAAAAATTGCGGCTTCGGACCAATGCACTCACGGTGGTCTTGGAAAATATTTATCAGCCCCACAACGCCTCTGCCGTCTTAAGAACCTGCGACTGTTTTGGTCTTCAGGATGTGCACGTAATTGAAAATGGGTATAGATTTAAGTCTGTTCCAGACATTTCTTTGGGAGCAACGCGTTGGCTTCGGGTATTTCGTTATCCGGAAAGCACAAAAGAAGCTTTAACTAAAATCAAAGCCAAGGGTTATAAAATATGGGCCACGACCCCACATCATCGCTCTGTAACCTTGGACCAACTTTCTGTTTCACCCAGCGAACCAGTTGCTTTGCTTATGGGAACAGAACAAACCGGATTAAGTGAAGAGGCTTTATCCATGGCAGATGCATTTGTCCACATACCCATGTATGGATTTACGGAAAGTTTGAACATTTCTGTTTCCGCGGCCATTGCCATTCATCATTTAAATGAAAAATTACGGCAGTCACCGGGTTGGGAGCTTTCGCCTGAGGTCCAGCAGCAAGTTTTGATTCATTGGATTAGCGGAGGAATAAGGAATTTACCCGACCTGAAAGCAAGATTTCTAGAGGAATGGGGTAAAAAAGACATGGCAGGGTTTCCTTGAATGTAAGAATTTTCAATCGTTTGGCGGTAAAATTAAAGCAAGGGGTTTCCCCTTTCCAGAATATTCCTAACCTTTGTGCCGAAGCATGAACCGAAAGCAAGCCATAGGCATACTCCTGATCACTGCCGTCTTGGTGGTTTTGGCAGGATGGAGAACCCTTAAAATTGGGTTTAACTACGACTTTGAAGCTTTTTTTCCCCACAATGATCCGGAGACTTTATTTTTCCAAGATTTTAGAAAGAAGTTTGGACCGGACAACGATTTTATTTTAATCGGAGTAAAATCCTCGTCCACGGTTTTTTCACCCGATTTTATCCGCCAAGTAAAAGCCCTGGCCGATTCACTCCGGGCTTTGCCCTTGGTGGAACAGGTGATCAATCCTGTGGACATGGTGGAAATCATTCGCGATCCACTCTTAGGAACGCCTATTGTGATGAATTATTTTCGACCGGATTCAGTCCATTACAGGAGCATAGATTCCGTGCGAGTTTTCAAAGCGCCCGAACTGCTTTATCAGTTTGTAAGTGAAGATGCCACCAGTATGTCTTTGCTACTGCATCATACGCCATACATTGGGGATGCAGATTGCCAACCATTGACGGACAAAGTGCGCCAAACGGTGGCCAATTTTCAATTTCCAGAATACCATGTCGCCGGAAGATGTATAGGACAGAGTTATTATGTGGATGTTATTAAAACCGAATTGGTAGTATTCCTTGCTTTGGCTTTTATCCTCATTATTGGCATTCTTATTTTCATCTACCGTTCTTTTTGGGGTGTGGTGATTCCTTTGGTTACCGTAGGGATTTCCGTTTTGTTTTCTACGGCATTTATGCAAGTGACAGGAAAAGAAATGGATGTTTTGGCCAATGTGATTCCTACGATCTTGGTGGTGGTAGGTTTGAGTGTAGCCATTCATATTCAAACCAAGTTTTTAGACCTGTTACCCCAAACCAAAAATGCTTCTGAAGCCTTAAAGAAGACCCTTCAACAAGTGGGCTGGCCGGCATTTTTTACTACACTGACCACGTTTGTCGGCTTCATTAGCCTCACGACCACAGGCATTATTCCCATTGATGATTTCGGTCTTTATTCCGCCATTGGGATTTGTATCGGATTTGTAGTGGCCATGATAAGTTTGCCTGCCATGTTACTGCTGGCACCTATTCAACCTAAACCGTCCACTCCAGGCGAAGGTTGGAATCGCTGGATGAACGCCATTTATCGTATTGTACTAAGGAGAACCAAGCTCATCCTATGGATTTCAGGGATTTTCACCGCCGTTTCAATCCTTGGTGCCAGTTTAATTCGTGAAAACACCTTTCTATTGGAAGACCTTCGTGATGGAAATCCATTAAAGGAAGATTTTAGGTTTTTTGCCACCCATTTTTCCGGCACCCGTCCCTATGAATTAGCGCTAGAAGTGCCTGACACCAATTTCAACCTTTTGGATGTAAACGTACTTCGTGCACAAGAAAAACTTGGGTATTTGGTGGATTCCATTTACGGAATTTCCTTTTCCTTTTCCCCGCTCACATTAGTGAAAACGGCCTCTCGAACCATGGCAGGCGGAGATTCATCTTCCTATGCACTTCCGGCCTCTGACAGCAAGCTAAAACGTATTTTAAGGGAAATACAGCGGTATGCGCCAGATTCTATTCTACGCACCATGATGACGCCCGACAGAAGGTGGGGGCGTTTTCGTGCCATGATTCCAGATGTAGGTTCTGCAAGGGCATGGGAGATGAGAACACAACTGATGTCTGCCATAGACCAAGAAATTCCATCTCAACTCTTACGCGTACATCCCACCGGCACAGCTGAGCTGATTGATAAAAACAACAGGAACCTTGCACTCAATATTGGGGTAGGTCTAGTAATTGCTTTTGTGGTGATTATAGCCATCATTGGGCTTCAATTTAAAAGTTGGAAAATGGTGCTCATTTCCATCATTCCTAACTTTCTACCTATGTTGTTTTTGGCTGCTATTATGGGCTTTTCCGGTATCTCTTTAAAAATTTCAACGGCCATTTTATTTACCATTGCTTTTGGTATAGCCGTAGACGACACCATCCATTTTTTAGGAAAACTACGCCTGGTCTTAAAGCAAACCGACGATATGCTTTACGCACTTCGCAGTACCCTCGCAAGCACAGGAAAAGCTATTGTTTTCACTTCATTGATCCTGTGCGCAGGATTCTTAATTTTAGGACTTTCAGATTTTCAGGCCACTAGACTTATTGGACTCCTCATAAGTTCCGTTTTACTTTTTGCCCTGATCTGTGACCTATTTCTTTTACCAGCGTTGTTACTGGTCTTTTTCAAAAAGCGTATTCCTCACAAAGGCCATGTTAATAAATCGTGAAATCCATTTGAAGGAATTTAAGTAAATTATCTTGGGTTTGTACATTCGCTAAGTTATGTCCTGTTACTAATACCACCCTTTCATGGCCAAACGGAAAAAAGAGAGTTTAGTTGCTCCCATAAGGTATAGGGCATTGAGGCTATTCATGTTCAGAGAAAGAAAATTCTTTCTTGTACTCGTCATTTTCTTCTTAGCGGCTTTTGCGTTTGCTCCTGTTCCCCAAGTCGCCATGTGGTTGGGGTTCTTTTTTGCAGGATATGCCGCCATTGCCAATGATTCCATTCAGACCATAGGTACCTTTTTGGCCTCGAATGCCAAAAGGCCATGGTGGGTGCTTTGGCTCTTCATTACGGGTATTTTCGTGTCAGTCATGACCTATTCATGGGTCGTTTATCAAGGGGATGTATCCTACCAAAGGTTGTCTTCCCCGGAATTTGCTACCGCTCCGCAGGAATTTAAGTTCTTGCAGCTCGCTGCTCCCTTGGTTTTGTTGCTGCTCACCCGGTTTCGGATGCCGGTATCCACCACATTTCTCTGTTTAAGCGCCTATTCAACCAAAAGCAGTGGCATCATAGGAATGTTGGGGAAAAGTGCCGCCGGTTATTTTATCGCCTTTCTTACTGCATTTTTGCTATGGTTCCTTTTGTCTAAAGCCATTTCTAAACTCACCAAAGGGAAAGCGCATCCCATTTGGGACGTTTTTCAATGGTTGGTTTCGGGCACACTTTGGGCTGTTTGGCTTGCACAAGACGGAGCCAACATCGCCGTAACGTTGCCAAGAGCACTAAACCTTACCGAGTTTTTAATCTTCTTGGGCTACATTTCGGTGGGTATGGGCATTCTGTTTTACATGAGAGGGGATAAAATTCAGGAAATCATCACCAAAAAGTCTGAAACCAAAGATGTACGTGCGGCTACCTTGATTGACCTTGTATATTCTGCCATCCTCATCGTTTTCCTTGCCATTTCTAAAATTCCAATGAGTACCACATGGGTCTTCTTAGGTCTATTAGGCGGAAGAGAATTGGCCATTGCTTTCTCTAGACATTATGCCGTGAGAAAAAAGTCAGCTCAAGCTTTTCGGCTTATTTTCAATGATGTATCCAACGCCCTCATTGGACTTATCATCTCTATTCTCATCGCCATTATTGTCAATCCGGTGATACAGGCCGAATTCAGAGGATTTTTCAATTAAAATAACAAGGCAGAGGCGTGTAGCACACCAGCTAAAAGAAAAAGCATGGTGTACCCATTGATGGTCGCGGCGCCCGCATAATCTCCAGCCAAACGCTGTCCTAGAAAAAGACTGACCAAGGTAGCGCCATTAGAAAACACCCACAACGTAAAGGCTAGGTTTAATGTGCCTGCGGACCAAAAATAGCTGAGCCAAAATCCCAAAAAACTTAAGCCAGCAGCACATTCCAGTAAGGTTAAATAAGTGAGTGCACCCCCAGGCCATTGCCCCAACATGGTTTTTGAAAAATGGCCTTTAAACCAATCCAAATTACCCTGTCTTTGCACGATTTTATCCCATCCGGATTGCAAAAACGCTATGGCTAACATGAGGCCGGGCACCATCATGAAAAATTTCATGGCGGGCATTTGAAGGAGAAGATCGAGTGACATTGAAAAATATTTTTTCAAAGATACTTGAGATAACCTTAATTTGTTAGGAAATTTCGCCCATATCCATGGCCCATTCCCTGCATCCCATTCCAAGACTTGAATTGCGCAAGCAAGGAACAGAAGAGGTTGTTGACTTTGCGCTAAAACGCATGGAAGAGATTGAAGCCAATCATCCAGATACACCCGAAATACCGCACCGCCATGCCTATTACACGGTCGTCTTAATGGAAGAAGGAGCAGGATTTCACTCCATTGATTTTAAAGGATTTGAGATTGAAGCACCGGTATTGATTTTTATTAGCCCTGAGCAAGTGCATCATTTCCAATTTACTTCGCCTTCCAAAGGTTGGGTGATTTTATTTTCGCCGAAATTTTTGCATGATCACGGGATTACACCTTCTTTTTTAGAAGGATTAGGCATCTTTTTTGCCTGCGACATGGTGCCTCCTATCCCACTTTCAAGTGACACTAAAAATGAATTAGTTCACTTTTTAAAGGAAATTCAAACCCACTGGCTGGCCCCAGCTTTTCCTTTCCAAATGGATATGATTGCCGCATGGTTGCGTTTATTTCTGCTTCATTGCCAAAAAAACCGGCCCGCCGTTCAAAACCCAAGCGACCCATCGCAATTGCATGGCCAATCCAAAATTGTAACCCAATTCAAACATTTGATTGAGCAGCACTTCCGGATGCAGCATAAGGTAGCCGACTATGCTGAACAATTGCATATTACGCCGAATTATTTGAATGACGTGGTGAAAGCCGAGCTTCAAACTTCTGCCAAGAACATTATTATAAACCGCATCATTTTGGAAGCGGAACGTTTGGCCGTTTGGTCGGATCTTTCGGCCAAAGAGGTCGGATATGCCCTTGGATTTGAAGACCCAGCACACTTTAATCGCGTGTTTAAAGCCCAAAAGGGCGTGAGTTTCCAAAAACACAGGACGGCTATCCGTGAAAAATACCATTAAGCCCTGATTTTTACCTTTTCTGGAAAAAGGATAAAGCGGAATTTTGTGTCATGAAAAATTTCAAAGTTTTCATGCTTGGTGCAGTCGTTTGGTATGGCGGCGCATTAAGTTCACAAAATGAGCTACAAAAAAAACAAGAACCTATGGACAGCATCGTACTGCATCGGGCGGAAACCCGTGGGTCTGCAGATCACGGATGGCTTAAAGCCAAACACACCTTCAGTTTTGCCGGTTACATGGACCCGCAAAGGATCCATTTTGGGGCACTTCGTGTATTAAATGACGATATCGTGGCAGGCGGTCGTGGATTTGGAACGCATCCACACGATAACATGGAGATTATTACCATTCCGCTCAAAGGAGCTTTGGAACACAAAGACAACACGGGCGGGCATGGAGTGATTCGTTCAGGCGATGTGCAAGTAATGTCGGCTGGAACAGGCGTTTTTCATTCAGAATATAACCACTCCGCTACCGAGGAAGTAAATTTGCTGCAAATTTGGGTGTTTCCTGCCGTGAAAGGGGTAAAACCAAGATATGACCAACGCTTCTTTGATAGCAAAGACAGAAAAAACAAGTTCCAACTCTTGGTAGGACCTATGGGTAGTTCGTCGCTGGAAATCCACCAAGACGCTTGGTTTTCCCGAATCGATTTAGACGCCTCAAAAACAATTTCTTACCCACTCTATAAACCTAATTCAGGTTTGTATGTTTTTGTCATTGAGGGTAACCTTTTTGCCAACCAAATGCGACTTGAATCCAGAGACGGTGCAGGCTTTTCTACCTTAGAAAATGGCACGCTGGAATTAAAAGCAGAAACAGATTCTAAAATTCTGTTAATGGAAGTTCCCATGCGGTGGTAAAGTTTAGCTTTGCAATCTTAAATTCAATTTGATAAACCATGAACACTACACATTTCATTCTTGCTGCTGCTGCAGTAACTACACTTAGTTTTACCGCATGTGGTCCCAAAGGAGACGCTGTTGCGGCTGGAGACGCAGTTGCTGTTGATTCAGTAATGGCGGACACTACCTTTCAAGTAGACACCGTAAAAACTGTTTTAGGCTGGAAAGGCTCTAAAGTAACAGGAGATAGCCACAATGGAACCATCCAATTGGCCAACGGAACATTACAAATTGTAAAAGGTGATTTGGCTGGTGGTAGCTTTACCATCAACATGAATGGTATGACCAACCTCGACTTAACCGATGCCAAAGCCAACGGAAATCTATTAGGTCACTTGAAAAGCGAAGATTTCTTCGATGTAGCTAAATTTCCTACTGCAGGGTTCGAAATTACCAAAGCAGAGAAAATGGCAGCTGCTGATAGCGCTGGCAACAACTACACCATTACAGGTAACTTAACCATCAAAGGCGTGGCGAAAAGCATCACTTTCCCAGCCAACGTAACCGTTACCAAAGACATGGCTACAGCTATGGCTAAATTTACCATCGACCGCACCGAGTGGGACATTCGCTATGGTTCTGGTAAATTCTTCAAAAGCTTAGGTGACAAAATGATCAACGACCTTATCGAGTTCGATTTGAACCTGTCTACTGCAGTAGTAGCTGCTTCCTAAGGACTTTATTATTTTTGAAGCGACCTTTGAAAAAAGGTCGCTTTTTTTTTTGCCTATGCAAACAGATCATGATTGGGACGCGCGCTACGTGCGGGGCGAAACGGGCTGGAATTTACATGCTCCTTCTCCTCCCCTCCTTTATTTATTAGAAAAACTTCCACCTGAAGCCAAGACGTGGCCTATCCTTTTTCCTGGCGCAGGAGAAAGTCCGGATCCTGCCGTTTGGTATGCAAAAGGATTCCATGGGGTACATGTGGTGGATGTAAGTCCAACAGCCAAAGCCAACTTCTTAAATAAACATCCTTATTTTCCCGAAAGTCAATACCTGATTCAAGATTTTTTCACGCTGGATAAACCAGCATGGCGCTTGATTATCGAGCAAACATTTTATTGCGCTATTTTACCCGAGCGGCGCAGGGAATATGCGGCCACCATGCGAAACCTATTGGCGGACGGAGGAGAACTTCAAGGGGTATGGTTCAACCGCACTTTTCCACATGCAGGTCCTCCCTTTGGTGGAGACATCGACAGTTATATAGAGGAAATACAACCCTTTCTTACACTTTTAGAAGCGTATCCATGCACATTTTCCGCCGCCCCAAGGGCTGGAACAGAAATCATCATGCGTTGGAAAAAAGGCCATAAATAAGTTCAAACTACGGAAGGGCACCAACCCGTGCCCTAACGTAGTTTACCAATCGAATAAAACCAAAAAAAACAAACAAACCTTTAAGTTGGTTTATTTCAAGACTAAATTCCAAAAGGAAAGGGAGATTTGCAAATGTGTAAAACGCTATTTTAAGCAAACTTTATTTTAAAAATAGTTTACCCTATTCTAACATGCTTCGTGGAATAAATGCTAAATCATTGTGAACCCACGTACAACAAAATAAAACGCGAAAGAAGGATTTCAAAATAATGCCAAAAAGAAGGCAAATCTTACGTGAATTAGCCAGAAAACAATAGAAAATATTTATATCAATTATGCCAAAAGCTGGTCTGCGTTTTGGAGCATTTTGATCAGGGTTACGGCCGCTTCTGTCCCTTTATTTCCATGTTTTCCGCCTGCGCGGTCAAGGGCTTGTTGTTGGGAATTTACGGTTAAGACACCGAAAATCACAGGTTTTCCTTCTGTCAGCCCCACTTGCATGATGCCTTGAGTGACCCCTTGACAGATGTAATCGAAATGAGGCGTTTCTCCACGAACCACGCAACCTATACAAATTACCCCATGCGCCCCGGCTTTAATGGCCATTTGCGCCGCAAGAGGAAGTTCAAATGTGCCAGGAACTTCAATCAACATTTGATCCTCAGGAAGAATTCCAAATTGAAGTAGGCCGTGAACCGCACCATCTCGAAGGGCATAGGTAACTTCAGGATTCCAACTGGCAAATACCACAGCCACTTTTCTGGAAGGGATAGGACTTGCACCGAAAATGTCGGTGTCGGAAAGATTTTTTGCCTGACTAGACATGTATTATTGCGCCAGTTCTTGCTCAATTAAAGCCACCATACGTTCAGCGTTTCTGCCTTCGGCGGTGAAATAATACTCTTTTGCTAACTTTTCATACAGCTTTAAAGCCCGTTCCTTGTTGTTCAACAACTCATATTGTACCATGGCGGCTTTGTTGAGAAAGCGAGGTGAAGTAAGCATATTGGCATTCATTCCTGCTGCCTTTTCATAATATACCACAGCTTCTTCTGCATTCCCCAGTTCTAAGTAGCAATCGCCGATATTTCCTATCGCAGAAGGGGCAAGAATCATGTCATTTCCATCAAAGGCTTCAAAATGAGGAATAGCCTCTTGGAAATTCCCAAGATTTAAATAGCACAAACCCGCATAAAGGTGAGCAAGACTTCCTGGTTTTCCACCAAATTCATCCGCAATGGTCAAAAAACCATCAAATTCGCCCGGACGCCCGTCCAAGGCAAGCTGTAAGCTATCCTGTGCAAAATAAAATTCGGCTTTGTACATTCGCTCAAACCCCTCTTTCTCGTTAGGAATCATTACATAATTCCTGTATAAGAAAAATCCGGTGACCGCCACAAGGACGACCAAGATACCGGTGGTAAGCTTTTTCCGGTATTCCGGATTGTTCACCAGTTGTTCGAGTTGAAATTTATGAGATTGTTGTTCTTGACCAGACATGTTCCAGAAAAATTTGGCTTGCAAAAATATACTTTTATTTGAATTTTCAGAAGGAAATCAGAAACTTTACCCTTCATTTTAAAGCAAAAGAAGGAGAAGTTAACCTCACCACAAACGCTTACCTTTGCCCCTGTGTTTTTAGAAAGTCTTCAACTGCTTCAATTCCGGAACTGGGAATCGCTCTCCTTGCGGTTTAGCCCCGGTTTAAATCTTATTACCGGTCCCAACGGACTAGGAAAAACCAATATTCTCGATGCAGTGTACACCCTGTGTCTGGCCAAAAGTTACCTATCTGCCATCGATACCCAAAACATCCGAAAAAGTGAAAAAGCCGAGGAGGACATCCCATTTTTCATGTTGGAAGGTCAATTTTTTAAAGAAGGAAAAACAGAACATATCCAGTGTACGGTTCGGAAAGGCCAAAAAAAACTATTAAAGCGGAATAAAAAAGAATACGAAAGACTGGCAGACCACGTGGGAAAATTTCCGGTGGTCATGATAGCCCCCCAGGATGCGGCCTTAATTCACGGCAGCAGTGAAGACCGGAGGCGATTCATGGATGCTTTGATTTGCCAATACGCACCTCATTATCTGGAAGACCTGCTAAAGTATAACCGTTTAATTCAACAACGCAACGCACTCCTCAAACAGGTAGAGGACTTTGCCCTACAAGAATCGACCTTGCATGTGTACGATCTGCAACTGGAAGGACCGGCAGAAAGGATTTTACAGCAGAGAAACGCCTTTTTACGTGTGTTTCTTCCTTTGTTCTCTCATCATTATGCCAAACTATCAGGAGAAAAAGAAGTACCAGAACTCCACTATTCCGCCACAGCCCCTGAAGGAACCTGGCGTAGTGCTACCCACGCTGCCATTTCCAAAGACCGCATCCTTAAATACAGCACGGTAGGTCCTCATCGGGACGACCTGGTTTTCACGCTAGAAGGCATGGTGGTAAAAAAATTCGCTTCACAGGGACAACAAAAAACCTTTCTCACAGCGCTCAAATTGGCTGAATGGTCACTTCTTAAAGAACAGACAGGCATTCCTCCTTTACTACTTTTGGATGACATCTTTGATAAGTTAGACCCTAACCGTGTGAGCCAACTCATTCTTCAGGTGAAAAATCTTGGTCAAATTCTCATTACAGATACGGATTCCAAGCGATTGCCACAGATGCTAGAAGAACTTGCCATACCTTTTGAAGCCACCCTGCTGTCATGAAAAACAAAAAACCTTCCACCAACGAATATACCTTAGGTGAAGCCATTGAAAAGCTCATAGGCCAGTATCGGCTGGCCGCAGGATTAAGGGAAAAAACCATGCAAAACCTTTGGAAAGACATTGCGGGGCCCTTTATTTATGAGCGTACAGAGGAAGTAAGGCTACAAGGAAATGTACTTTATATTAAAATTCAATCCGCTGCACTAAGACAAGAATTATGGACCAGCAGGGAAGAAATTTTGCAGCGCTTTTTAGAAAAACTTGGAAAAGAAGCGCTTGCGGAAGTGAGATTTTCTTAACTTCTGCTGTCTTGTTTTTATTTTAACATAAATTTTACAACCTCCTATCCCTTGAAATCCGAAGGGAAATTCTATTTTTGTCCGTCTTGAAAAAAACGGTGTCCATATTTTTTGCCTTTTTGCTTGTTATCGCAAGCATACCGCTTGTGCATGCCACCGGTGATCCCATTCGGCCAAAAACAGGACCTTCCACCTCTCCCATGGAATTTTTCCCCGCCAGCCAATGGTATCAAACCTGGGATACGGCCACCATTCATTATGATGGCGGTTTAATGTTTTCTTCCCAAGATACTTTTCATGTATGGGTAGCTTTCGATGATGGATGCGATTACAAACACCCCGTACCGGGTAGGGTAACCAGCCGCTTTGGACCGAGAAGACGTCGCATGCATTACGGCATCGACTTGGATTTAGAAACAGGCGACGCGGTGAGTGCCGCATTCGAAGGAAAGGTGAGATTTTCCGGATACAGCAACACGTATGGCAATTTAGTCGTCATCCGACACCCCAATGGGTTGGAAACGTATTATGCGCATTTGTCTGCGCTTCATGTAAAATCCGGGGATTATGTGCAATCCGGTGAGCTCCTCGGGCTTGGCGGAAATACAGGAAGGTCTTATGGCGCGCATCTCCACTTCGAAGTTCGTTTTTTGGGCAAACCCATTAATCCGGATTTGCTTATTGACTTTGAAACGGGCAAGTTAAAATACACACAAATAGATGTTTTCCACGCCAAACACGGTTTAGCCTTACTGAATGGCACCCGCTTTCATGTGGTACAACCCGGAGAAGATTTGTTTAGTATTGCCAAGAAGAGAAATGTGAGCTTAGCCCAACTCATGGACTTGAATCGCCTCACCGAAATGGATGTATTGGGCATCGATACCCAGATTCGATACCGCTAATCCATCTTTTGATTTTTATCCAATGCTTCTTGGGCCAACGCCATTTGCATATTGGAATATTGAGGCTGGCCGGTGATTTCTTCGCCACAATAGGCTGGCAAAGCACTAATAGGTTCCGTAAATTCAATTTCTACCACCGCCAACCCGTTGGGATAAACATCAATATCAATGTGATGCGGCCCAAAAGACGTAGAATAACGGGTTTTAGTCACCTGACGGCGCGTACTAGCCAAGAGCGCCTTACCATCTTCTAAAGGAATGTTGTACTCAAATTCCTCCCTCAACCAATCCGTTTTTTCCGTTTTAAAAGTAAGGGTGGCTTCTCGATCATCCACAATACGAATCCGTAAATGGCGCTTCCCCTCGATGCATAAATATCCCTGAATAATATGCTTTGGCGTAAGGCCTTCAGGAAGTGATTTCAATAAAAATTTCCTTTCTTGCTCTATCATGACCTAGCGAAGTCTGTCGTAGCTTTTCATTAATGCTTCGTCTTTGCGTATGCCACGAACAGCAAATACCAAAAGCACCAAATGAAGCAGGGCGGGCCACCAACCAAATGCACCCAACCAATGCGCTTTTACTCCAGGCGCCGTATTTACCATCACAATAAAACCAGCCACCAAGTATAAAATATTGGAGGTAAACACGTAAAAAACGAGTCGCTCCTGAAGTTTTCGCTTTTTAAAACTGGCCAAAGACACGATACAAGCCAGCATACCAATGCCCAGAATCATGGCAGGAATACGGCTTGCATCTGCACCAAGGAAAGGATTGTTTTCGATGGGCTCCGTCACTACTTTAAAAGGGTGAAAAATAAGGTAAGCACCTTCGCCATCGGTTAAAGAGGCATAGGGTAAAAAAAGCATGACGCCCATTCCAAGTAATGTAATGGCTAAAAAAAGAGTTTGAATCCGTTGAAACATATCCTGTGAAATTGGTTGCAATGTTAGTTAAAATCGGGCTAGGCGCCGCCCAAAGAACGCCAGCCACGTCTTAAAATATCAATATCCATGGAAGGGGTATATTCCCGCGCATATTTTTGGTTTAAGTATCCCATAATTTTAGGATGTAAATCTGCACCTTCTGCCACCAAAAAACCTTGTCCCAAAACACCTTCCGGAATTTTTGGAAGGCCGGAATCCAAAGAGGGGCCATAACCCACCCATGTTTTTTGTCCTGTACACACCGCCCACCATTGCCGCCAAAATCCGCTTGGCTTACGCATAAATGGCCAAAGAAGTAAAAAAATTGGCAGACCGCCCCATACCACCAACATATCTGTTTGGCGCTTTTGGCGTCGCTTCGCCGGTACAGATAAAATAAAATCCTCTGCTGCATACCAAGCACCACTGCTTTGAATGGAATCTGAACCAATAATAAACCGTCCACCAGGATAGGCAATTTTATAAGCAACGCCTTGAAGTTGCCGTTCACTCATTTTCTCGATAATATCTGCCGGTGATAAGTCTGCTAGACAAAAAATTACCTCTTCCGTTTCCAGTACTTTACACATCATGGCCCATTCCTCCCCTTTTTGCAGCACTTCGGGCGGCAAAACCTGTTGAATATCTACGGGACGCCCGGCTTGGTGAAGAAGTGTCCGCACCAAATCTGCCTCCGTAGAATTTCCAATGATGATGATGCGCTTGGGATGGGGAGAAGGAGGCTGAAAACTGCGAAGCCCTATAAGTCGTCCAAGATTTCTTAGTCCCACCACCCCGAGCGTAGAAGCTGCAATACCAAAAACCAACACGGCACGGGAATACCGCCAATCTTCAGGTAATAATCCATACATCACCAGAACCAAAAGCCCGGCAAAACCCATCCCTCGCCATACCGGTAAGGTTAAAAAGGGCTTTTTGTAACTTCCCCAGGCCGCCATTCCTAAAACCAGCGAAATCGCCACCAATGGAAGCATTCCCCAGGTAAATTGATCGGGATATTTACCACCGGCCACATAAATATGATTGCGTTCCCAATACAAACGAATCACTTGAAGAAGCGAAAACACAAGGGCGCCATCCACCAAAGGAAGGGCCAATCGGTCGACCAACCGTCGAAAAATAGAAAGTCCGGCACGGCCCCAAATGGCCAAATGAATTAAAAATGAAAACCAAAAAGCATGTTTATGTCCAAAATGGCGGCGCGCAAAAATGACCATGGCTTTGTAAAATACAAATACATAGTTTATTGAGCCTTTTTTGGTACTTTCTCCTTTATAATGTATGATGCGCGTTTCCGGGAAATAATAATTTTTAAAGCCCCCCTGTTGAATGCGGTAGCTCAAATCAATGTCTTCCCCGTACATGAAGTAGGTTTCGTCCAATAGTCCTACGCGGTCGAGGGCTTCTTTTCTCAAAAGCATAAATGCCCCGGACAGCACATCTACTTCATGGGTTTCATCCGCAGATAAATACCCCAGATGGTAGCCGCCGAACTTTTTGCTTTTCGGAAAAAGGGCAGCTAAACCAAAAACCTTGTAAAAGGCCACCCATGGCGTGGGCAGCCCACGTTTGGATTCCGGTAAAAAAGCTCCGGTACCATCCACCATTTTCACACCTAAACCGCCCGCCTCCGGATGTTGGTCCATGAACCGGGTGACCGCCACCAAGGTTTCTTCTTCAATAAGGGTATCTGGATTCAAAAGCAATTGATATTCGGCCTGAGACATCCTCATGGCCTGGTTATTGGCTTTTGAAAATCCTACATTTTCTGTATTTGCAATGCAATGCACCCATGGGAATCGCTCCTGAACCATAGCTACGGACCCATCCACAGACCGATTGTCCACCACATAGACTTCGAGACCGTTGGCGCCGTACACTTCCTCAAATCGCTTCGCAGCTGAGGCTACCGAACAAAGGCATTGCTCCAGGAAAAAGCGAACGTTATAGTTGACGATAATGATGGCGAGTTTTGGCATAGGTCAGGAAGGCCGGCTTAAGGTTTGATCAAAAGGCAGTCGTTGCTGTAAAGAGCGAACCAGAGTAACTTCATCTGCATATTGCAATTCATCTCCAAAGCCAATCCCTCGTGCAATGGTACTCACACTCGCACCTAATCCCTGAATTTTCCTGTATACAAAAAAAGCTGTGGTATCTCCTTCCATGGTGGCGCTGAGCGCCAAAATCACTTCACGGATGTTCCCCGTAGCCACGCGTTCCACCAGACTATCCACATGCAGAGCGGAGGGCCCAATGCCTTCCATGGGCGAAATGCGTCCCCCAAGCACATGGTACACGCCACCATATTGCCCGGTGGCTTCAATGGCCATGACATCCCGAATGTCTTCTACCACACAAACCAAACCATGGTCTCTATGTGAATCGGTACAAACAGTGCACAAGGTTGCACCCGTCAGGTGGTGACATCGCACACAATATTTGAGTTCATCGCGTAATCGAACCACGGCATGTCCAAATTGATGCACCCAATCCTTGTCTTGCTTTAATAAAAACAGGGCCAATCGAACCGCGGTCTTTCGCCCAACGCCCGGCAGACCCGCAAGGGCATCTACAGCATCTTCAAAAAGTTTGGCTCCCGGTTCGTCCATGACCCCAAAGATAACGACCTAAAAGTATATTTCATGGGGGCGAGAAAGAACATAAAGGAAATCTGTGCTTCATGCTGTGGAAACATGTTCATCAGCGAATTTGGACCATAAAAAAGGCCGCTGTTGCAGCGGCCTAAAGTAAGATTGGATTTGGAATACTTAGGAATTTTCTACCCGATTCATTTCCTCTTCATAGATTTCCCTGAAGCGATCGGCATCCCAATAATCTTTGATTTCTCGGCGTGTACCAATGCGTTGGGTCAGGGCGAAGTAAAATCCGGCCATGTCAATTTCCACTGCAGTGTAGGCCAAGAACCGGTTGTTTTCCTTTTTAAAAACCTGTTCACCTAATACTTTTACTCCGGCCAGCCGGGTATTGAGTACTTCGCGGGTCAGGTCTTCAAAACCTTGACTAAAGGCCATTTTATCTCCCACATTACGTTCACCTGCATACCGTTGTGTTACGGCTTTCATGCTGGTATTTACGTTAGAGGCCAATTCTTTTTTGGCATTGAACAGGGCTTGTTCTTTGGCAAAATTGAGGTTGGTGCTTTCAGCAGAGCCTACGGCCCTAAAAAATTTCCGGTTACTCCGGTATTTTCTCTGAGAAAAAGGTTCCTTGACTCGCGTGACTTGTTCACCGCCCACCCGAGTTTGGTTAGAACAACCTACCCAAAGGCTAGGCAGCAAGAGGACCAACAAACCGTAGATAAAAAACCTTTTCATGGCGCTTTGTTTTAGGAAATTTAGCGGGCTTCTTCCACTTTACGCATTTCTTCGTCGAAGATGCGCTGGAATTGTTGCTTATCGAATTCCAATTGAATCAATTCCTGCCGAGAAATTTGACCGTTCAGACGATCGAAGAAGGCCTTTTTCTCAATTTCAAGGGCAATGAAGCAACGGAATTTCCCATCTTCCAATTGGGCCAGTTGCTCACAAACTGTACGAATATCGAACAAGGTTTGGTCCACAATTTCCCGTGTAAGGTTTTCAAATTTCTGAGAAAAAGCAGCTTTGTCTTGAATTTCTCTTTCATTGACATACCTATCTGTAACGGATTTCATTTTGGACTCGATGCTTCCTGCCAATTGTTGTTTGGCCAAGGTAAGGGCCTTTTCTTTGGCCAAAGAGATGTCCGAAGATGTTCCGATTTGAGAAGCACGGAAGTATTTATCGTCGGTGGTGTATTTGGGGCCTTGGCAGGGTAAAGTTTTAATTTCGGTTCCAACCACTTCTCGGGTGGCCTTTTTCCCTTTACAAGAGGTGAGTGAAATCGCGGTAATACCTGTGATGGCGATTACTGAAGCGAGGGTGATGGTGCGTGTCATGAGCAGTTATGAATTTAAGTTCAGAATTACTTTAGCAAGTGGTGTGCCAAAACCAATTTTGGAGAAAAAATTGTGAAATAAATGTGAATGGATAAAAAAAAAGTCCCGACAAACGGGACTTTACCTTGGGTATGAAAATTTTAGTTAGCCGTAAGCTGGTTGATTTCGATACGGTTAAATGCCGGTGTAAGGGTACGGTTGGTGTAAGCGGTCAATACGGTAAGCATTGATTTCTGCGGAGAATCTGCATTACAACCGCCTTGGATTGAACCATTGGCGGGAATGGTAGCCGTAAATACATACTCGGGATTAGCGCAGGTAGCGCAATCGTCTCCATAATATACATCTACGCGAAAAGAGACTTGAACAGCCGCATTGGTTTTGTTGCGTACCCGCAAAACTGACATTTGGCCATTATCCATTGGACTTTCATCATAGGTGCAAGCGCCCGGCGTTTGTTGAATCTCAACTTTGGCATTGGATGCAAGGGTAGTCCAAGAAGCAGATTGAGCATTTGCTTGCTGGCCAACACCAGTAATGGCTAATAAGCCAGTACATACGCCTAATAAGAAGAAATATTTCATAATCAATGGATATACTTTGAGGTAAAAATAGATAATTTGAAATAAAAATCAATCATTCAGTTTAAATAAACCTCATGATTTTATGCTAATTCAATAATAACCAACTCAAAATCAAACAATTAATTTAAAACTTTTATTTTTTCATGGCTTCTGCCAAGGCCTTTGCAGTATAGCTTTCCTTTACTTTTAAAAGGTCTTCGGGCGTTCCAGTGGCGACCAATTGTCCTCCATCCGGACCACCTTCCGGGCCAAGGTCGATGACCCAATCTGCACATTTGACCACTTCCATGTGGTGCTCAATGACCAGCACCGAATGGCCTTTCTCCAACAGCGCATGAAAAGCCGCCAATAATTTATGGACATCATGCACGTGCAAACCTGTGGTGGGTTCATCGAAAATGAACAATCGCTTTCCTTCGCCGGCGCCACGACTCAGAAACCAAGCTAATTTGACACGTTGGGCTTCTCCACCGCTCAACGTACTTGCACTTTGCCCTAAGCCGATATAACCGAGTCCCACTTCCTGAAGAGGTTTGAACTTTTCAGCAATCCGCTTATCAATGCTGGAGTGCTGGAAAAATTCGATGGCTTCATCTACGGTCATATCCAGCACATCTGCGATACTTTTTCCGTGATATTTCACCTCTAACACCTCTTCTTTAAACCGTTTCCCTTTGCAATTTTCACAGGGAAGGGTAAGGTCTGCCATAAATTGCATTTCTATGGTGACGGTTCCGTCGCCTTCGCAGACTTCGCAGCGACCGCCCGGCACATTAAAAGAAAAAGTGGCCGGTTTATATCCTTGCGCTTTTGCAGCAGGCAGGCCTGCATACAAAGCCCTGATTTCATCGTAAATTTTCAAATAGGTGGTGGGATTGCTTCTGCTGCTTTTCCCGATAGGATTTTGGTCCACCATCTCTACATCGGTCAATTCAAAAACATCTCCCGTGAGCCTTCCGTATTTTCCAGTGCGGTCGGCGTGCATCCCGAGCCTTTTTTTCAATGCGGGATAAAGAATGTCTTTGATGAGGGAAGTTTTCCCGGATCCACTTACCCCTGTAACCGCGGTAAGTACACCTAATGGGAAAACGACTTTCAGGTCTTTCAAGTTATTCTCCAAGGCACCTTCCACGACAAGTTGCTTTTTCCAAGCCCTGCGAGAAACGGGGACCGGAATTTTTCGCTCACCGGTAAGGTATTGGGCCGTATAACTTTGAGAAGCTTTAGGCAATTGGTCTAAGGTTCCGGAAAAAACCACATGTCCACCCAATGCGCCGGCCTCAGGGCCAAGGTCCAATAAATGGTCGGCCGCGTGCATAAAAGCATCGTCATGTTCCACTACGATTACCGTATTCCCTTCATCGCGCAGGCGTTCCACCACTTTTACCAAGCGGTTGGTATCTCTGGGATGGAGGCCAATGCTGGGTTCATCCAAAATATACATGGAACCCACCAAGCTTGAGCCTAAAGAAGTTGCGAGGTTAATCCGTTGGCTTTCACCACCGGACAAAGTGGAAGATAAGCGATTGAGTTGTAAATAACCCAAACCCACATCGCACAGGTATTGAAGCCGATTGTTGATTTCTGTGAGTAATCGATTGGCAATGTGCTGTTGGTGGTCCGGCAGGTGAAGTTGGGTAAAGAATTCCCGTAAATCTTCTACCGTAAAAAGTACAAGTTCTATGATGGATTTTCCACCCACTTTTACAAATCCGGCATCTTTTCTGAGTCGGGTACCTTGGCAATCGGGGCAATCTGTCCTACCCCGGAAACGAGAAAGCAGTACACGGTATTGAATCTTGTACAGGTTGGCCTCGACCATTTGAAAAAATGGACGAATGCCTGGAAGTTCACGTGCACCGTCCCAAAGTAATTTTTTGTGTATGGGAGATAATTCGAAGTAAGGGGTATGAATAGGAAATCCATAATCTTCGGCTTTAAGAATAAATTCCTCTTGCCATTCGGCCATTTTTTCGCCTTTCCAACAAGCCACAGCGCCCGCGTAGACAGAAAGGGATTGGTCTGGGATTACCAAATCTTCATCAATACCCAAAATTTTACCAAATCCTTCGCAGGTTTTGCAAGCACCATAAGGATTATTGAAGCTAAACAGGTGCACTGAAGGTTCTTCAAAGGTGATGCCGTCGGCTTCAAATTGTGAAGAAAAAGCATGGGTTTCAATTTTCCCTGCGGTGTCTTCCACATGGACTTGGCAGGTTCCTTGCCCTTCTAAAAAGGCGGTGTGGGCAAAATCTGCCACCTGAGACCATAAGCTTTGGTCGGCTGTCTCCTGAATAACCAAACGCCCCACCAGCAAAGAAGGAAGCAGTTTCGCCTTGGGGTTTTCTTCTAGAAAAGAATCGATACGTTGAAGGCGGCCCTCATGAAAAAATCTGGAAAAGCCTTGTTGTAGCAATACCCTGATTCTTTCTTCCAGGGATTTGTCATGCAAGTGAAGCGGGCAAGATAAATAGACCCGACTGTCCAATGGCAAAGAGGTGACAAAATCCGCTACGTCTCCTGGTGTATGCCGGGTAACCAACTTACCTGAGACCGGAGAAATGGTTTGTCCAATGCGGGCAAAAAGTAGTTTCAGGTAATCATAAATTTCTGTGGTGGTACCCACGGTGGACCTTGGATTTCGGGAATTGACCCGCTGTTCAATGGCCACTGCGGGAGAAATGCCATGAATATAATCCACATCGGGTTTATCTAGCCGCCCCAAGAATTGGCGTGCGTAAGAAGAAAGACTTTCCACATACCGACGTTGTCCTTCGGCATAAAGGGTTTCAAAAGCCAAGGAAGACTTGCCAGAACCGGAAAGTCCGGTGACCACCACGAGTTTATCCCGAGGGATGGCTACATCGATATTTTTAAGGTTATGTACCCTGGCGCCTTTTACCAAAATATAATCCAGGGGATTCAGGTCTTCAATGGACATGTGCTGATTCATCAATAGAGAATAACGCCGGGAACCTAGACTGGTTCAAAACGAGCGCAAAATTAGGAATAAAGCGGGGAGTTATTGCTTTTTCCCGCAGATTAAGAAATGGTTTCCAATAGGTAGTCCAATGTTTAAATCCTTAATTTCGTACTCTTATGGAAACATTAGATGCCCTGCATGCGCTGTCCCCTGCGGACGGGAGGTATGCGGCCCGGGCTTTTCCACTTCGGGCCTATTTTTCAGAAGCCGGGTTTATGCGGTATCGTGTAAAGGTTGAGGTGGCTTATTTTTTGGCCTTAGATCGCCTTCAATTGTCCCACATGCCTCGATTGACCGAAGGGCAGAAGGAGGCCATTGCCACGCGATTGGAACATTTTTCCCAAGATGATCTTCGGCAATTGAAGCAATTGGAGCAACAGACCAATCATGATGTAAAAGCTGTTGAGTATTTGGTGCGACAATGGGTTCTAGATGCGGGGTGCAGTGCCCATGCTGCAGAATTTGTTCATTTTGGTTTGACCTCTCAGGACATCAACAACACGGCCATCCCCATGTTGTTGAAGGACGCCGAGCAGGAAATTATATATCCCACCCTGCAGGAAGTGGTTCAGATCCTGCATCGGTTGGCAGAAACTTGGAAAAACATTCCCATGTTGGCTTTCACCCATGGACAACCCGCCTCACCCACCCGACTGGGAAAAGAAATCATGGTGTTCATTTCTCGGCTCGAAAAGCAAATGGAGCAATGGAAAACCATGGCCTATGAAGGAAAATTTGGCGGTGCCTCAGGGAATTTTAATGCCCATTTGGTGGCGTTCCCAGAAGTGGATTGGGCTGGGTTTGCAGATTCTTTTTTATGGGAAGCGTTGGGGCTAAAGCGCCAGAGGTTTACGACCCAAATTGAGCATTACGACCAGTTGGCCGCCCGATGTGATCTTTGGAAAAGAATAGCACTTATTTTGGTAGATGCTTGTCGGGATATTTGGCAATATATTTCTTTAGGTTATTTTACCCAGCAGACACGTCCTGGGGAAGTAGGCTCTTCTGCCATGCCACATAAAGTCAACCCCATAGATTTTGAAAATGCCGAAGGAAATTTGCTTTTTGCGGTTTCCATGCTTGAATTTTTTGCCCATAAACTTCCTGTATCCAGGTTGCAGCGAGACTTAACGGATTCCACCGTTTTGCGCAATCTGGGGCTGCCTTTTGCCCATATTTTAATAGCTTTACACGCTTTGCGAACAGGACTACAAAAAATCCAACCTGATGCCGCTGCCATGCGAGCCGATGTACAAGCCAACCCCATGGTTTTGGCCGAAGCCATCCAAACCATTTTACGCAGAGAAGGCTACCCCAAACCCTATGAAACGCTAAGGGATTTTACCAGAACAGGCAAATCCATGGATTTGGAAAGCTTGCATGCTTGGATAGAAGATTTACAAGTGGAAGAAGTAGTAAAGCGTGAACTCCGGCAACTAAGACCGGAAGATTATACGGGAATGGCATGAAGGGATTTGGGGTATTCTGGGGTTATGTACGTCCATATTGGCCCTACTTGCTAGGATTTTTCATTTTCACCTTGCTGAGTACGCTGTTTAGCGTGGTAAGTCTGGGCATGGTGATTCCTTTTTTGCAAATCCTTTTTGATCAAGCGGTGCCACCTGCAAGTCCACCTGTATTCCAATGGGATCTGTCCTCCGGTCTTCAGTGGTTGTATTTTCAAGCAGGTTTACTCTTTGGAAACGGAGAAAAATCCTCTTTACTGGCGTTTATTTGTGTGGGGGTGGTGGGTTTGTTTCTAATCAAAAATTTGTTCACCTATTTGGCTATGCATCTGCTTGCGCCCATGCGTTCCGGCATTATTCGGGATCTCCGGCGTCATTTATTTGACCATTTAGCCGATTTGCCCCTCTCCTATTTTTCCGAAAAGAAAAAGGGAGACATCATGAGCCGAATTTCTTCTGATGTCCTTGAAATTGAATGGAGTATTTTAAATTCATTGGTGTCCTTATTTAAAGACCCCATTACCATTTTAGCCTTTCTGGGCGCCATGTTTGCCTTTAACACCCAACTCACCTTATTGGCTTTGGTGTTAATTCCCATCAGCGGGCTTGTCATTGGAAAAATAGGTCGGAGTTTGCGCAGTTCTTCGCGGGAAGGACAGCAATTGTTGAGTGATATGAATGTGGTGGTAGAAGAGACGCTGGGCGGCATGCGGGTCATTAAAGCATTTAAAGCAGAGCCTTGGGTAAAAAAGAAATTTACCGAACTGAACCACCAATTGCACCAAGTGGGTAAGTTTATATTTAGACGTCAGGGACTTTCCTCTCCTTTAAGCGAATTTATGGGAAGTATCGTGATAGCAACGGTGATGTGGTTTGGAGGAAACTTGGTGTTGAACGCAGACTTGGAGGCCGCTGCTTTTATTGCGTACATCGCCATGTTTTCTCAGGTCATTGCCCCGGCCAAAGCCGTGTCTACAACATATTATAACATGCAAAAGGGTCTGGCAGGATTGGAGCGTGTGCAGGCCATTTTACGGGAAAAAAATACCATTCAAGATTCCGAACAACCTTTGCCCTTAAAAGGATTTGAAAAAGAAATTCGGTTTGAATCCGTGTCTTTTAGCTATGGTGACCAGCCCGTGTTGCATCAGATTCATTTTCGGATTCCCAAGGGCGCCACAGTGGCATTGGTCGGCCGAAGCGGTGCGGGTAAATCGACCTTACTGGATTTGATTCCACGTTTTCAGGAAGTGACTTCAGGGGCCATTTATTTAGACAATACTGACCTACGTACCTATAAGATTTCCGACTTACGCGGACTGATGGCCATGGTTCCGCAATCGCCTATTTTATTTCATGATACGCTTGCGGCGAACATTGCTTTTGGCGATGCTCACCCGGAGATGGAACGCATTGTTTGGGCTGCCAGGCAGGCCCATGCCGAAGAATTTATCTTGCAGATGCCTTTGGGATATAAAACCCTCGCAGGGGATTTGGGCGGTCGTTTGAGTGGCGGACAGCGACAGCGGCTGGCCATTGCACGTGCCCTTTATAAAAACCCGGACATTTTATTGATGGATGAAGCCACTTCTGCCTTGGATGCCGAAAATGAAGCGTTGGTTCAAGAAGCCATACAGAACCTTATGAAAGGACGAACCTCCATTTTTATTGCCCATAAACTTCGCACCGTGCGCCATGCAGACCACATTATCTTTATGGAAAATGGGTATATTGCAGAAGAAGGCACCCATGAGGATTTAATGGCCAAAGGGGGTGCGTATGCCAAATTATATGCGGAGGGTTTAGAAGATGCGTAAAGCCATGAACAAAAGAATTTGGGTCTATGTCCTTTGCCTGTGTGGCCTAGCTACAGTAAAGGTTTGGGGACAGCTTGGCGGGTCCAGTACGTATAATTTTTTAAAACTCCCCCAAAGTGCAAGAATTGAAGCTTTAGGCGGATATACGGTAGCTTTGATGGATCATGATCCCGCCTCCGCCTTCCAGAATCCGTCCCTTTTGAACCCTAAAATGCACCACCAGGCAGCCGCTTCCTTTAACGCCTATTTTGCCAATATTGGCTATGGAAGTTTTGGATATGCGCGGCATTGGAAGGATATCGGTACTTTTTTTGCCGGCGTACAATATTTGGATTATGGTGCCTTTAAGGGCACAGATGAGACGGGACAATTTACCGGTAATTTTTATGCACGGGATCAGGCTTTGATGCTGGGGTATAGCCGCTCATTTTTTGACTCCTTACTTTATGTGGGCGCTTCGGCCAAATTTATTTACAGCCAATATGAGTCTTATTTATCGGTAGGTTCTGCCGTAGATTTGGCAGCCACCTATCAATCTAAAAACAGGCGCACCCACGCTTCCCTTGTTTTTCGTAACCTAGGAAGTCAATGGATTCCTTTTACTTCCGGGCAATATGAACCTTTGCCCTTTGAAATCGTGGCGGGATTTACCCATGAACTTGAGCATCTTCCCTTACGCCTCATGGTGACCACCGCCAATTTACAGCGTCCAGATTTAGGCTGGAACGATGCTACCGGTAGGTTTGAGGTGGATCCTTTGACCGGCGACACCATTGACACCCGAATTAGCTTTGGCAGTAATGTAATTCGTCATTTTATCTTGGGAGCAGAGCTTATGCCATTTAAACGTCATTTGTTTATCCGGCTGGGTTATAACTTTATGCGAAGCGGAGAATTGTCTGTGGAGCAGGCAGGAGGAGCCATTGGACTTACCTATGGATTTGGGATTCGGATTTCCCATTTCACCTTTTCTTATGGAAGAGCTGAGTATCATCCTGCGGGTTCTCCGAATCATTTTTCCCTGCAGGTGAATCTTGGTGGTTTCAGTAAAGGAGCCAAAGGAGAAAGTGACCCTCGGTTAAGGGCCAAACCTTAACGACGGTTTACACGGCGCACCAAAAAATAGCCATGCGTCGAATCAATTTCCACAAATTTGTCAGGTACAGGCATCCAAGCGAGGTTGGTATCGGGCGTAATGGTTTGCCATTCCTTACCATCTAATGAAACGCGGATGGGCAAGCGAAAATCCGTGTACACGCTATGCCATCGGTAACCTAAGTGCCATTGATTTTGTCTTTTCTCCAACTGGTATTCGAAAACCGGAGGACCGGACCACTTGAGATAATGGTCAAAAAACCAAGTTAAATCCGTTTTCAAGTAGCTAGAAATAAAGGATGTAAACTCTTCGGTAGAGGTGGTTTTCATCCCAAATTCTTTTTGAAGGGCCAACCAAAGATGTTGCCATGTAGGTTCATCTTGAATAAAATTCCGCAAAGTATGCAGCATGAGCGCACCCTTGTAGTAGACATCCGTAGGTGGATGAGCATTGACGTGATAGGGAGCCAACATGGGCTTTTTGTTTTCTACCTCTCTACGCCAACTTTGGATGTAAACATCTGCAAAAGCTTTCCCATATTGGCATTCCACCAGCATAGCCTCAGTATAGGTAGCAAAAGCTTCATGAATCCATAAATCGGCCAAATCCACGGTGCTCACATGGTTTCCCCAATATTCATGAGCGGTTTCATGGGCAATGATAAAATCAAAATCTAATCCAAGTCCGGAGCGGTCAAATCCAAGATATCCAATTTTAAATTGGTTGCCATACGCAATGGCAGATTGGTGTTCCATGCCCAGATAAGCCGTTTCCACCAAGGCAAAACCGTCTTTAGGAAAAGGATAAGGACCCATGAATTTTTCATAACAGCGAAGCATGGGTTTCACTTGCTGGAAATGTTTCTTGGCTTGGGCGAGGTGAGAACGCAGTACGTAATATCTTAGAGGTAATGGGGCATGTTGGTCATAAAAAAGTGTATCCGACCAAGAAACATAATCCCCAATGTTCAAGGTTACATTGTAGGTATTGATGGGATAATGAACTTTCCAAACCCAACGAAGCGCATGTTCGAGGGAAATTTTTTGGATTAGGGTACCATTGGCTATAGCCATAAGTCCATAAGGCGCGTCTACAGCAATGGTCATTTCATCCGGTTCATCACTCAAATGGTCTTTACACGGCCACCAAGACGAGGCTCCAAGTCCCTGACATGCTACCCCAAGCCATGGTTTCCCATTGGGGTCTTTTTCCAAAACAAAACCGCCGTCCCATGGAGGATTGCGTGCTTTCTTCATGCGGCCAGAAAATTGGATGGAGACTTCATGGACTTCGTCGGGTGACAACCACTGCGGAAAATGCAGAAAGCAAGCCGAAGCTTCTCTCACAACAGCAAGCGGCTGCTGGTTCCAAAGGACCTTTTGTAGTGTCATGGGCGGTTGCAAATCGACCTGAATAACTTTGGTGCGCTTCAGCACTTTAAAGCGCATGGTATTGGTTCCGGTAATGGATTGCGTGCGCAGGTCGGGAGAAACCTGTAAATCATAAGAGAGCACATCGAAACAAAGGCGTTCCGGAGAAGGAAACCCACGCAGGGTATCGGCCCTCGTGAAAGGCTGTGCGCCCAAAGAAAACCAACAGGTAAAAGCGAAGAAAAGGGAAAAAAATTTCATAAAAAAAGCCGTCTCAGTGTGGGAGACGGCTCAATATATAGATTTTGAAAAATCAATCCAAGTAACCTTTCTCGGCAGAACGCTTCAGGGCGTTTAATACACCGATTTTTGTGATGGTGCGAATACCTTTGGCAGACACCTTCAAAGTAACCCATGTTTCTAATTCAGGAACATAGAACTTCTTCTTGAACAAATTCGGCATAAAGACACGACGTGTCTTACGGTTAGAGTGCGAAACTTTATTTCCGAATATGGTTTTCTTACCAGTAATTTGACAAACACGAGCCATCTCTTCTTCTATTTTGAGGGTGCAAATATACTGGTTCGTTTTATAAATCCAAATTTAATCGCGGGATAAAAGGAGCGATTTAATTTTTTTCCATGGTAAAAGTGAAAAAATAGCGATGAGGCTGCGGAGCACATTTGGTTGTATTAGGCCATAAAAATCTGCCCCGCCAAAGCGTACGCATGTTTAAATGCAGGAGTTTGAATAGCAGATTCCGCCTTTTTCTCTTTAAGAAATTCCAACAAAAGTTCGGTGGGCAAGTTTCCCGTGAGGTCATTTTTGGCCATAGGGCAGCCACCCAAGCCACGGATGGCGCCATCGAAGTGACGGCAGCCACTTTCCCATGCGGCCTCAAGGTTAGCTTTCCAGTTGTCTGGTCGGGTATGAAAATGTGCACCAAAATGGACTTGAGGAAAGGCCGGAATCAGAGAAGAAAATAAGGTGTGAATATCTTCCGGCTGCGCCTCCCCAATGGTATCACTTAGGGCAATGCGTCGGATGCCCGATTCTGCAAGTTTTCCCACACTTTCCAGGACTATTTCGACCGACCAAGGATCACCATAAGGGTTACCAAAGGCCATGGAAAGGTAAGCGACCACCTCTTTTTGGTGATGTAAAGCCATCGCCTGAATAGCTTTCAACCTTTGTGCAGCTTCTTCTAAATCGGAATGGATATTTCGGGCCAAAAAAGTAGGAGAAACCGAGAAAGGGAATCCAATGAGACCAATGTGCGGAAATTGCACTAAACGTTCTACCCCTCTTACATTGCCTACAATGGCTAAAAGTTTGGTGGGGCCTTGGTACGTGGATAAAGCTTCTGCGACCAATTCTGCATCAGCCAGTTGTGGAATGGCTTTGGGATGGACAAAGCTGGTGAAATCCAAGACATCGAAACCCACCGCCAGCAACGCCTCCAAATACTTAATTTTATTGGCAGTATCAATAAAGTGAGAAAGCCCTTGCATGGCATCCCTAGGACATTCTGTAAGAAAAGCCTTTTGGTTCATGGGAACAAAAATAAGCGGTTTCTCATGCTTTCCAAGAAGAACGGTTTTCTTACATCTATTTTAAGTGAATAGCGCCCATAAGACAAGCAAAACTTACAGACACATTAAGGCTTTCAGGAGGCAATTCGGAAAAAGGCGGAAGTTTTAATCCTATGCCAAAATGTTGAAATTCCGGTCCTACCCCATGGGCCTCCGCACCAAGCACCCAAACCTTTGGGCCGGAAGGCGGATAATTCCAGCTACCTTCTAATCTAAGAACATAAGGCTGAATATCTTTTTCTTCCAACCATATTCTAGCCTGTTGGGCAGTTACATAGTTTACAGTTATGGCACCAATGCTTCCCATGCTTGCTTGCACCGCCTTTGGCTGAAAGGGGTCTGCACTTCCTTCGGTAAGCCAGAGTTGCTTCAATCCAAACCAATGCATGGTGCGGATAAGGGTTCCAAGGTTACCGGGGTCACTTATTCCATCTGCAATTACAATGTCTTCTGAAAGCGTGGAGGGGTAATCAGCAGGTTCGGGGAGATCAAACACAGCCACCATACCCGGCGCGGTTTTCAGGAAGCTCATGCGTTCAGCTTGAGCGGCAGTAAGTAAAAAACCACGGAACCCACGGTCGCCCTGCCAAAGGTTCCATTCTGTTTGCGTGGCCGCGACCCAACGAGGGCGATGCCCCAAAGCCATAAGGGCCTGGATGGTTTTTCGCCCTTCGGCCGGAAAAGTGTAAGAACCACTTCTTTCCTTTTTTTGGGCCAGTTTAAGAAAATCTTTGAGCAAAGCCGCCGTTACTTGTTCCATGATGCAAAGATGCAGAATTTAAGAAACTGCATGATTTTTGAAAAATCCAAAGCCATTCCCCAGAATCCGTTAAATTCGCAATGTGAAAGCTTTTGTTCTAGCACCCATGCCCTTGATTCGTATCTTTTTGGTGCTCGCCCTAGGTATTGGATTTAGTTGTAGTCCCACCAGAAGGTTAGGGCCTGGAGAATATTTGTTGGTGAAGCATGAATTGGTCTCTGATCAAGGCTCCGGTTTGGCAAAAGCAGGGGCGCAAGACTTGGTTTTCCCCAAACCCAACCGCAAAGTACTCGGATTTTGGCGGCTGTACCTACAGCTTTATAACCTGCCCAACCCTAAAAGACTAGATTCTCTTATCGCTGCAAAACAAGAACGATTGGCCCGAAAAAATGAGCGTATTATAGAGGAGAACAAAAAGAAATTGGCAGAAGGGAAGCATCCTAGAAAGCTCAAAAAATACAAGCCCACGTTCGGCGAAACCTTGAGAAAAATTGGTGAACCACCGGTGATATGGGATACTTTATCTATATCCAGGACCCGACAGCAACTCACGGCATTTGCAGAAAACAGAGGTTTTTTGAGGGCCATGGTGCGGGACAGTGTTGTAATAGACGAGAAAAAACGACGGGCCAGGGTCACCTACTCCATTTTTCCAGGCCCAGCATACGATGTAAATTCGTATACCTATGACATCGATGATCCAAGTATTGCCTGGTTTGTAAAAGCCCATCCACCCGCTTGGGCGAAGGATAGCTTATTTCGTTTCGACTTAGACCAGCTAGAGGCAGAAAGAACCCGGATTGCCGGCATTTTGGTAGACCAAGGATATTATTATTTCAATAAAGAGAACATCCGTTTTAGGGCGGATACCGCCGAGGGAAATCAAAGGATTCAACTCGCTATGCACATTCCGAATCCGGATTACTATGTGCAACAAGGGAAAGATTCTCTGCATGTGGATCATCATTACAGGTTTGTCTTAGGTCACATCCGCATCAATGCAGACTTTGATCCTGCACGCACGGAAGATCCATATACCGATTCTGTAAAGGTAGAAGGAGTGTATGTGATGAAGCGTGGGGAAGCGAAGTATCGGCCGAAAACATTGGCCAGGGCTGTTTTTTTAAAGACCGGTCAGATTTTCAACAGCCGAGATGTGGAACGGACACGGAATGCGTTGGGTGAATTGAGGAATTTTCGGTACATCAATATCCATTTTCGTCCCAGGTTATCCGGCCAAAGATTGGACACCCTGGACTGTTACATTGATTTATCCCCGTCCGATCGGCAGAGTTTCACCTTTGAAGCACAAGGCACCAACACAGACGGTAACTTGGGGGTAGCTTTGGGAACCTCCTTTCAGAACAAAAATATTTTTGGCGGGGCTGAGATTTTTGAGGTCAGACTCACGGGAGGTGCCGAAGTGCAAGTGATTCAGGGGGATTCCGCTCAAATTTCTCAGGGAACCCTACCCTTCAACACCTTGGAGTTGGGAGGTCAAATTTCCTTAACCACGCCAAAATTTATAGCGCCATTCAAAGTATCCAAATATGCCAGACCCCGCTCACGTTTTCTTTTATCTCTGAATTACCAAAACCGCCCTGACTATGCGCGCACAGTATCTACGGGAATTTTTGGTTATGAATGGGCCCTACCTCCACCCAGGATCCCAGGGAAAACAAGAGATTGGAACATGTTTTTCCAATTTAATTTGGTAGAAATTAGTTTAGTAGATATTTCGAAAACCCAGGCATTTGAGGATTTCTTGGATACCTTGGACGACCAGTTTGTTCGGAACAGTTTCCGGCAGCATTATATTCAGGGAATTTCGGGAAGTATCACGCTGACCAACCAACAATTGAATAAACCTGGCAATTACTATTTCTTCAGGGTGAATGCGCAAAGTGGAGGAAATGCCCTGAACCTCATTCACCGCATTTTCACACCAGATCAAGCATCACCCGATGGGTCCTTTAACGTGTTTGGTATTCAGTATGCCCAATATGCACGTATTGAAACTGATTTTCGTTATTTCTATACGCCCATTCCTAAGCACACCTTTGCAATGAGGGCTTTGGTAGGCGTAGGTGTGCCTTATGGCAATACTACAGTTCTGCCCTTTGAGAAAAGTTTTTTTGCCGGAGGAGCTAATGATATACGGGCATGGCTTCCGCGGACGCTTGGACCCGGTTCTTTTAATTCGGCGGGAGGTGGTCGCATTGACCAAGTAGGAGACATTAAACTCTTGGGACAAGCAGAGTATAGGTTTGTCATTTATAAATTCTTAGAAGGGGCAACCTTTGCAGATTTCGGTAATATTTGGCTCATACGCCAAGACATTGACAGGCCGGGAGGCACGTTTAAATTTGATCAGTTTCTCAATGAATTTGCCCTTGGTGCCGGCGTAGGTTTAAGGCTAAATCTTGGATTTTTTGTTTTCCGTTTAGACGCTGCCTATCCACTTAGAGATCCGACCAAACCTAACGGAGAAAAATGGATGTTCACTTATTTGAAACCTTTGGACGATTTACGTTTAAACATTGGTATTGGTTATCCATTCTAATGCATGAGGGAATTAAATTCCAAATTGTCATTGATTCCACCAAAAAAGACAAGCATTGCTAGCCACGGGTCAAAATGGCTGTTCGAGATCTTCTAATCAACCTGTAGCCGTAGAAAATAAGCAGCAATCCAAGCAACTCCGTCACGAACAGTACTTCCACCCAACCGGCGCGGGTAAAACTACCACCGATACCCGGTAATAATCCACCTATTGCGATATAAATGTTTCCTAGAAATGGGGCTTCACGCAAACCTTTCGCATAATATTGGCGAGCGGAGTAAATGGCGCCACCGACCAAAAAAATAAAGGCATAAAGGTTAAGCACAGGGGAAAAATAACGCACTTCTTGCCAGCCAAAAATTTGGCCACTCAATCGCCCATCAAAATCTGAAGGAATAACCAATGGCGCAGCCCAAACCATATACATGGCAACCATGAGAAAAGCCGAAAAAATAAGGGTTGTGGCATGTCCGAATTTTCTTGGAAGCAGTAGATAAACGCTGCCTTGTGCCAATGGAAAGCCACCCAGTAGTGCGCCAACGATATACCAAAACCTGAAATTGGTCTCTTGCCACCCCATAAAGGCGTGCACTGATTCCGCCAAGGTTCCTAAACCAAAAGTAAGTACGCCAAACGCCCACCAAAACAAATAGGTTCTTTTTTTCTCTAAGGCATGAGGTACCAATTCAATGAGAAACCAAGCTGAAAGTACAGTGGTAAATATAGGAATATAGGAGAAAAATTGTTGCATGGACAAATTTAGTTTATCCAAGAACAACCATCAAGCCCCAAAAGTTTTTTGCGGAATAAAACCTTAGGGTTTATTAATCAACAAAGGCAAACAAAATTTTTGGCCTGCGCCCTGTCCTTCCAGAAAATAGCAACCAGTGGGTATGTGGACCACAGAAATCTGTATTTCTCCTTTGGTATCAGGAATCGCCTCCACTACTTTTACTTGTCTGCCCGAAGCATCTCTAATCCAAAGCGAGAGTCTTTGGTTTTTAAATCCATTGGGAAGTACGAGGGTAACCATTTGGTTTGCCGGTTGAGGAAATAAAGCCAGAGGCATCATAGTAGCAGCGGATTCCAATCCGGTAATAGAGGTGGTCATGGCCATGGAATCTACATGGGTACAGCCATTCATGTCCATGTAAGTGTAAGTAATCCATTCCGTTTGGCCAGGGGACCAAGCGGTGAAATCAATGGTATTTCCGTTTACACCCAAACCGGAGAACATGCCTCCCGCGGGCAAAGCCGATAGGTTCATACTTGTGGTACCCAAGGGGACTTGTCCAGAAAACAAGAACTGGATGGCTACAGGCGCGTGTACTTGGGCCCAAACGGTATCAGGTGCAGAATAACAGGCTTGCGGCTGGGTAATCACTTCCCAGTCGTAAAACCAATAATAATACCCGGATCCCGCCGTAGAATTTTTGATAGACAACGTTCCGGGGATGGTGTAAGGGAATTGAACGCCTCCCGCATGCCTGAAACAATTGGCATTGGTATTAAGTCGAATCACATAATCATTCCCAATAGGTAAAGCCAATTGAAGTTGTATGATATTTTGTCCGGTGGTCAGCGCCACGACGGTATCTTTCACCAAACCACCAATGCCATCATATACGCGAATGGAGCGATTGCCATTCGAATTGGCATAAATGGTCAGTTTATTGAGGACCATGGGGGCAAAAACATCGAATAATAATCCTTGATCAGCATTGGAGAATCCACCGGATCCAACGCCGATATTCGGCATTCCGACAGACAGGGTATCCGATAGCGGAATAGATTGTACAACGGTGTAAAAGGTAGATTGAGAAAGGCTTGGTGAGGTGATGTTGTTGCCCGAACCCAACCATTGCCCTGAGGCATTGAACCATTCCAGTTGCGCGCCTGAGGCTTGTAGGCTTACTGTTTGTTGTGCACAGACGGGAGAAGGCTGCATGGCTGTGGGAGGACTTGGTGGCGTTTGTACCTGAACCCACAGGGTGTCAGTTTGTGCGGTCCCACAATAATTGGTGATGGTACAGACGTAGGGTCCGGGTTGTTGGATTTGAATGGAACGCGTGGTATCTCCAGTATTCCAGAGGTAGGAGAATCCTGGCGTAGCGGACAACGTCATGGATTGATTTGAGCACAGCACGGGAGGCCGGTCCGGCGTAATGGAAAAACCGGAGAAATCACCCGGCGCGCTTTGTAAAGTCAGGGTGACAGGTACGGCGGTCCAATTGTTGGTTTCATCCTCTTCTAAAAAGGCATTTAAGGGGTCGGACTCCACCACAATCCAATAGTTTCCGTTGCAAGTGCCGGGAGGGATATCGATCCACATACCATCCAGATGAGAACCGTAAATGTCTGTCCACCCCACGGAAATACCTTGTTGAAACTGGCTACAGTTGTAGGATTGGTTTACGGAAACGCCTCCAAGTCCATAGTTCGGGAACATGGAATTGATCATGGTTGCGCCTTGGTTTACGTGGATATTGGTGTCTTTACAATGGTGATTGTAAAAGGAACAAGAGCCGTAATCCATGAGACAAAATCCAATTTTGGCGCCATTTCCAATGATGGGCCAATTCAAAGGATTGGGGTCATTTGGGTCTTCTAGTCTCAGGGTATAAATACCCCAATCATCTACGTGGTTATGTCCATGGGTGGGGTGATAGGTCATGGTTCCGGAAAACCTATCGTAGTAGGTCATGGTTCCGGCGGACTTTTGATAAATCCTTTGAAAAATTAATTGTTTAGCTTGTCCGCCATTGGGACAACTAAAGGCTTGTGAGGAATTAGGGTCATACACAGAAAACGTATCGGTACCACAGACGAACCAGCGGTTACCTTGGTCATCTACCCCACGCACGGTAAGGGAACCATGGCCAATGTTTGGGGTTGATAAAGAAATGCGTAAACGTCCGTCATTGGCGCCATTTCCGGATTGGGCATATTCTTTGGGGCCTGTTCCTAAACTGGTACTATGGTACAAAAGTCCATACCAAGAGGAGGTGATATCGGGTAAAAGGTCGCAAGCTGTTTGTCCGGGCGTTTTACAAACGCAAGGTCCGGCATCCAGAACCGTACACTGGGTTGAAGCTTGGGACGGGAAAATACATCCTAAAAGCAGCATACAACATATGACATAGCGGTTCATGGGCCTTATTGTTTACAAATTGATATTTGAAGATAGGAAAATTCCGTGATGCGTCTTTCTGTAGAAAGTATATTATTCAAGAAAAAAGACAAAGTTGAGGATTGCAAAGGAGTTCAATCCAAGGAGATATGGGATTTTCCGAAGTTCGATAAAAAGCGAAAGCCTGTCGAATATCGACAGGCTTTCACAAAAGCTATAGGGACGGGTTTAGCGAACCTTTTCCACGATGGCTTTGAAAGCCTCAGGTTGGTTCATGGCCAAATCGGCCAATGTTTTACGGTCCATAGCTACCCCGGATTTGTGGATTTTTCCGATGAATTCAGAATAAGACATTCCAAGTTCACGCGCCGCTGCATTAATACGCTGAATCCAAAGTGCGCGGAATTCGCGCTTTTTGGCTTTGCGGTCTCTGTAGGCGTAACCCAGGCCTTTTTCTACAGAGTTCTTTGCGACGGTCCACACGTTCTTTCTCCGCCCAAAGGATCCTTTGGCGAGTTTAAGGACTTTCTTTTTCCTTGCTTTTGAGGCTACTTTGTTAACTGAACGTGGCATCTTTCAATTGAAATTAGTGAATAAAAAAATTTAGGCCAGCAACATAAGTTTCACGTTGCGCTCATCAGCTTTGTCCACGAGGGTAAAGTCGGTGAGGTTACGTTTGCGCTTGGTTGCTTTTTTTGTGAGGATGTGGCGCTTAAAAGCGTGCTTCCTTTTAATTTTTCCTGAGCCGGTAAGCGTGAAACGCTTTTTGGCACTGGAATTGGTTTTCATCTTCGGCATAACGCGATGTTTTATTGAGCGTGCTTATTTTCCTTTCTTCTTCGGACCAATCATCATGATCATCCGTTTTCCTTCTAATTTGGGGAGGGCTTCTACTTTGCCGTATTCTTCCAATTCATTAGCGAATTTCAACAAGAGTAATTCACCTTGGTCGGAGAACAAAATAGAACGACCTCTGAAAAACACATAGGCTTTCACTTTAGCTCCATCTTCCAGAAACTTCATGGCGTTCCGGAGTTTGAATTGAAAGTCATGGTCATCTGTTTGCGGACCGAAACGGATTTCTTTGACCACTACTTTAGCAGCATTGGCTTTGATTTCCTTTTGTTTGCGTTTCTGTTCGTAAACAAACTTTTTATAATCAATAATCCTGCACACCGGCGGATCCGCAGTAGAAGCGATTTCAACCAGGTCGAGTTTAGCTTCTTCAGCCATTTTCAAAGCCTCTTGAATGGAATAGACACCCGTGACGATACCTTCTCCCACTACACGTACTTGCATGGCTTTGATGCGCTCATTGATCCGGTGTTCGGGTTCGCTCTTAACCGGTAAACGGTTAGGCAGCGGTCTGCGGCGTTTTAAGATAGTGACCTCCTCTTTATGTGTTTAACATCTCTTTGATACGGTTTTGAACGAACTGCACAAATGCCTCGGGAGACATGGTGCCTAGGTCGCCTTGACCGTGTGCTCTCACAGATAGCGTTCCGTCTTCAATTTCCTTTTCTCCGAGGATAATCATAAAAGGTACTTTTTTTACCTCTTGGTCTCGGATTTTACGGCCAATTTTCTCAGGTCGGCTGTCTAATGAGGCGCGAATATCGGAATTATTCAGAAACTCACAAACTTTTTCAGCATTTTCATTGAATCTATCGCTGATGGGCAGGACCACCACTTGCTCCGGAGCCAACCACAACGGGAAGTTTCCGGCACAGTGTTCAGTAAGCACGGCAATAAAGCGTTCCAAGCTACCAAAAGGCGCACGGTGAATCATCACCGGACGGTGTTTTTGGTTATCTGAGCCCGTGTAAGTTAAATCAAAACGTTCCGGCAAATTGTAATCCACCTGAATGGTTCCCAATTGCCAACTTCTGCCCAGTGCATCCTTGACCATGAAGTCCAGCTTTGGCCCGTAGAATGCAGCCTCACCGTAAGCTACTACCGTATTGATGCCTTTTTCCTTCGAAGCCTCCATAATCGCCGCTTCTGCCTTTTCCCAATTTTCCTCTGAACCAATGTATTTGGCACGTTCGGTTTGGTGACGTAAGGAGATTTGTGCTACGTAGTCGTGAAAAGACAAGGCGCGGAATACGTACAATACCAGGTCAATGACTTTTATAAATTCTTCTTTCACCTGGTCGTGGCGACAAAAAATATGGGCATCATCTTGGGTAAAGCCACGTACACGGGTGAGGCCATGCAGCTCGCCACTTTGTTCGTATCTATATACGGTACCAAATTCCGCAAGACGCAATGGCAAGTCCCTGTAGCTTCGCGGTTCTGCAGCAAAAATTTCACAATGGTGTGGACAGTTCATGGGCTTCAGCATGAACAGCTCATTGGCTTCCGGAGTTTGGATGGGTTGAAAGCTATCGGCGCCATACTTGTCCCAGTGACCACTGGTTTCATATAGCGCTTTGCTGCCGATGTGCGGTGTCACCACCATTTTATAGCCGGCCTTTTTCTGTGCATCCCGCATAAATCGCTCGAGGCGTTCGCGTAAGTCAGCACCTTTGGGCAGCCAGAGTGGAAGCCCCTTCCCTACCCTTTGGCTAAAGGTAAAAAGGCCTAATTCTTGTCCCAGTTTTCGATGGTCTCTTTTTTTCGCTTCTTCCAGTAAAATAAGATATTCATCCAGAAGTTTTTGCTGAGGAAAAGAAATGCCATAGATGCGTGTCAGCTGTTTATTTTTTTCATCCCCACGCCAGTATGCGCCGGCGATGTTGAGCAATTTAACCGCTTTGATGTATCCGGTATGCGGAATGTGTCCCCCGCGGCATAAATCTGTAAAATCCCCTTGGTCACAAAACGTGATGGTTCCTTCCGGAAGATTTTCGATGAGTTCAACCTTATAAACGTTGTTTTTGGCTTGATAATAAGCCAAAGCGTCTTTCTTGGCCATGGGGTAAAGGCGAAAAACACTTTCCTTTTTGGCCAATTCCATCATTTTGGCTTCGAGGGCCGGCAGTTGGTCTGCCGAAAATACGGTGTCGCCAAAATCGATATCGTAATAGAATCCCGCCTCGATGGCCGGTCCAATGGTAAATTGGGCGTTTGGATAAAGGGCTTGAACCGCTTCAGCCAAAACGTGGGCGGAAGAGTGCCAGAATGCAGACTTTCCTTCTGTATCGTCCCAAGTTAGCAGGCGAAGGTTTACGTCTTGCGTGAAGGGTGTGCTGGCCTCCTTGATTTCACCATCGATCAGAGCGGCCAATACCTTTTTGGCCAAACCATGAGAAATTTCGCGGGCCAAGTCCATGGGAGAAGAACCTTGAGGAACTTCCCGCACGGCGCCATCCGGCAGAGTAACACGTACCATAGCTGCATTCATAAGGGTGCAAAGGTAAAGGTAAATTTGAAAAATGGTGGAGGAGTTTTCGGGGAAAAGTGAGAAATAGATAGGTTTTTATGGTTGGAATTCAAAATGGACGGGATGTGGAGGCGGGCGACGGAAATGCGTTCATTGGGATGCGCCAGGGGGCGAAGCGGAAGCCCGGACGGCCGGGGCGTTTGGGTAGAGGCTTGGGGCGGCCGGAGGACTTTTAGCGGAGCACCCGGTGCCGCCCGTTGTAAAGCAAAATATCGGGAAGTTGGTTTATGAAAAAAGGCCAATCGGTGACAGCTCTAAAGGCGGCAGGCGCCCAACCATTTAACCAAATTTCACGGAATATATCTAGAAAAGGCCGGATTATTGAGATGGGATTCCTTAATTTGCATGGTATGATGAATCGAAGACATTTTATAGGTGCGACGGGCCTTGTCTTGGCTGGAACGGCAGTGTCGGGGCCGATGTTGTGGAGAAAACCAAATGAAGCGCGTGTTTATGTGATTCTCACGGGTGGCATTTGGCATGAATCGCCGGAGGTAAAGGAGGGTTGGAAGGTTGTATCCTTAGAAAATAGGAAGTTTCGTCGTCCAAGTTTTCCCGGAAAAAAAGTGAGGGCAAAATATGGGTTGTCTTTTGAGACATCAGGAGAAGGGTTGGCGGCGCAATTGGAAGGTTTCAGGAATCAATATCTTGGCCGTGAGCCAATTGAATTGGTCGTCAATGGCGAATCGTATACTTGGAATCCAGGCACGGCTTTTTCCTTTTCGCTACCCGCCCATGGATGGGAGGCAGATGCTGCAAGTTTGGAAGTTCCGCTGTCAAGTTCAGATTTACCTCGAGTTATTTTATTACATGGAACAGATGTCGCCCATTTTGATTTAGGCAAATATGTTGCAGCGGAGGCCCATTTAGGGAAAGTCCTCCCCTATTTTTCTCAGGAGCTATCCAGGCAAGGGCATACGTTATCTGTGGTTTGTATTCAGGGTCGGGACGCCCATCCAAATGCCATGGGCGGGCTAGATCATGCCACAGAGGAGGCGAAAAGTGGTGGATGGTGGCTTGAAATAGCCTAATTTTTTGTGGCAAGGGATTCCATTGTGTAAGTTTGCCTTATGGTTCGTATTCTTTTCGGTTTGGTTATTTGGTTGAGTTATGCTGTGGGCATGGCTCAACTGCCAACAGATTTAGTCACCGGGCCACAACGCAGCAAACCAGAAAAAGAGGGAAAACAAAAGATATTTGTATCGGCAGGACCTGAGGTTTCACTCACCTTACCGACGGTTTTTGGTTCAGACAATCAAACGGTTCGAAGTGATACCTTGTTTTCCGTAGATCCGGCGTTTCGTTATCGTTTTGGTTTTGCTTTGCGGTTAGATTTTTCAGCCATTTTTGCTTTGCAGACAGGCTTGTATTATATATCAAGGCGGCATGACGTGGGCGTTGGTCGTACCAGCGGTTCCAATCAGCAATTCGACAGCGTGTATTATCGGCAAGGCATCAACTATATTGGTTATGAAATTCCTGTGATGGCCTTGGTGTATGCCCGTCTTGGAGAAAAAACTTTTTTAAATAATTCCGTAGGTTTTTCATTTGATTTTTATCCCAGTAGTGCGGTTCGGGTGGTACCAGAAGAAGAATTCAGGCTATTTGTAGGCCGAAACAGTTGGGTGGTACCCGCCTTGAAAGCCTCTGTGGGTTTTGAGTATCGGTCAGATGACCAAGGATATTTTTATGTGGGAGGAAATTTTCATCAGCCCATTGTACCCTTAGCAGATATGTTTATCGAGCGAAATGGTCCTACAGGGCCTATTGGTTTTCAAACCCAAAGAATTCCCATGAGTGGGACTTATTTTTCTGTGGATGTAAAATATTTTTTCCCACCGGGTAAGAAAAACAAGTGGATTAGGTAAGAGCGGATATGAAGGTTACGCATTGATTTTTTACCTTTCCCAAATGAAAACACACACCTTCCTCACGCATTTATTCCTCTGTGGAGCAGCCGTTATAAAAGCCCAAGGCGTATTGATCAGCGCACAGCCGGGAAATCCCCATTCGAGTGCCATGTTAGAAATCCAGGGTACCCAATCCGGTGTATTAATCAACCGAGTGGTTTTGACAGGAGCACAAGATGCCCAGACGATATTGACGCCGGCCAAAGGACTATTGGTGTATCATACAGGCAGTTCTGGCATGGCCGAAGGATTTTATGTAAATATGGGAACGCCCATAGCGATAGATTGGCGAAGGTTACAGCCAAGTCCCGGGAATGCGAGTTTAGATATGAATGGACAAGCCATTCACAATGTTCCCGCACCGGTCAATCAGGGCGACGCTGTGAATAAAGCTTATGTGGACAACTTGGTTGCGGCCAGTGCAGGGGCAGGTTCAGCAGCGCCCACCATGGTGAGTGCTGAATCCAGCGCCAGCTACAATTTTGCAGGTGCCATACAATATTGTAAAAGTTTGAACGAGGGAGGTTTTACCAATTGGCGTCTTCCAAGTTTTGACGAGCTCATTGATGCGTTGAGCAATCCGGCCATTATATTGAGCAATCCGACCTCCAGCAATGCTTTGTGGACACGTAGCATTCACGGGTATAATACTTCCTATGCGGAACAGACTTACATCGCATTCGTACTTAACACCGGCTCAAGTTATCAGGTGCGTGGAAATAATACGAATCGCGTTCGTTGTGTTCGTTAATCCATGATTTTCAAAAATATAAACCTATGTCATCCAAGTTAAAAAACAGTACCGTATTTTTTGGATTGGTTGTATCGACTTCGATATGGAGTCAAGGCGTTTTAATCGCGCCTGTTTCCGGGAATCCAGATCCAAGTGCCATGCTAGAAGTGCAATCTAACCAGTCCGGCCTTTTAATTCCAAGGGTTCAGTTGCAGCAAGTGAATGATGGCCTAACCATTGTAAGTCCAGCGCATGGACTCATGGTGTATCATTTAGGACAAGGCAGTTTAGCGGCAGGACTTTACATAAACCAAGGCAGTCCTTCGGCTCCGGAGTGGCGCAGATTGGTGGCGACACCAGTGAACGGGCCGGTAAATATGAACAATCAGCCGCTCACTCAAGTTCCCGCCCCGGTATCTGGAGGCGATGCAGTAAATAAAACCTATGTGGATCAATTGGTTGCTTCGAGCACCAGTGCCCTATCCTCTGCACCCATCATGCTTTCGGCCGAATCGCCAAGTGGAGGAACGTTAGGGTCTGCTATTGCCTATTGTCGCAACTTGAATGAAGGAGGATTTACCAATTGGCGCTTACCGACTTTACCAGAACTTATCACATTGGCATCGACAGGCGGTACCGTGATAGCGACACCAAGTTCAGGCAACTTTTTATGGACTGCAACCATCAATGGTGCCAATTTCGGAGGAGGTCAACATGCCTTGGCCACCTTTAGGTTATCCGATGGGACAGTAGAAGTGACGTATGGGAATGCGAGCCATCCAAGGACACGCTGTGTACGATAAAAAGCGAAAGAGTTGAAGACAATTTGGGTTATTCGTCATGCAAAGTCTTCATGGGATCAGCCCATGCTTACAGACCATGCGAGGCCATTGAATGATCGAGGGAAAAGAGATGCCATAGCGCTGGGTAAATTTTTGTCGAGTCAAGACATGCTACCCGACTTATGGCTTATCAGTGACAGTAAGCGAACCCGAAAAACTTTTGAGCGCATTCAATCTTCGTTTCCGGTCGCCTTACATTTTCAGTTTGAAAACCATTTGTATCATGCTTCTTCGGCGCATTTAATTCGGAGGATACTTTCCTTGCCTGAAGCAGTTTCACATGTTGCGATTATTGGTCATAATCCAGGATTAACGGATGTATGCTGTCATTTTGGTTTTCCGGCAGGTCATTTACCCACATCCGGATTTGTATGTTATCAATTGTTGGATTGGACAAAGGCAGAAACGGGAGAAGCAGCCTTGGTAGGTGGTTGGTTTCCTAAGATTGGGAGTTGGGGATATTGAGGTGGTAAAGTCTCCTCGACTTCGAGAGTGGGGTGGGCGTAAGCTCGAATTTCGTTACGGTTTGACCTTGTTAGGGTTTGAGACTTCATTTTTGGGATTCGAGTATTCGATTCATCGCTGGCGGATGGTTATTAAGATATCTTAAATGAGTCATATCTATCCGAAAAAATTAGGATATACTATAAATTACAATATATCAAACAGCTAAATACGAGGGAATAAATCTGGATTCTATATTAAAGACATTTTTCAAAGAAACATCTTACCAGATTTTAAAATCAGAATCAAGCCAAAATTAAAAGTCCAACAGCCATCCAACCTTTTAAAAAGCGTGAGGCCCAAGTCCAATGCCCTCCAACCACTGTAATTAAAAAACCCCCGATTGGCGCAATGAAGAAAATGAGTTGCGTAAGCGACCATGTGGGTAAAAACAACATCATCAAAAAGCATCCTATTACAATTGATCCAAGAAGCATAACTTGGCAATGCCTTGGCTTTAGAAAACGAGTGATATTTCCTCTTTTATGCACTAAATCTCCGGTGGCATCCTGAAGATCCTTGACCACTTCACGCCAAAAATTAGCTATCCACACTAGCCAAAATATGGGTATGGAGAAACTTTCTCCTTGGACCATCCATCCCAAACTTAACACTCCAAGGGCGGTCAAAAGTGAGGCAGATACATTTTTCCATAACCACTTGTGCTGCCACCATTTTGAATAGGCCCATAATCCCGGTATGAGAGAAAGCCATACATACCAACCCCATAGCTGAGAACCTAATAAATGACCATAAGCACCTAAACCTAATAAAAAAGCAATGAACATGCCGCCTCCTAGTATCCATGGCACCCATTGCCCCCTGCTCCAGCGCTGAAAAGGATTGGTTCCTGGCCTGTTTAATTGGTCAGCCGCTACATCTAACCAATCATTCCAAGCATTGGCTACAAACAACATTAAAGAATAAGATAGCCCCACCAACCAAGTCGCTCTGGAAAAGGGATACCCACTGAATACCACAACACAAATCCAAAGTAAAATTTGGTTGGGCAAACGCATGAAATGCAACCAGGCCTTTAACCGAGGATGGCGTAAAAAGCGCATATCTTAAGCCTCAATCAAACAGGCCCCATAACTATATCCTCCACCAAAAACCGCCATAAGCACCAGCTCACCTTGGCCAAATTGATGTTGATGCGCCGCATAGGCAATGCCCGAACCTGCACAACCTGTATTTCCATACTTCTGAATATTAGAAATACATTTTTCCATAGGAATCTGAAGCTGTTCTGCCACATTTTTGGTGATGCGCAGGTTGGCCTGGTGGGGTATAAACCAGGACACATCTTCCAAGGACAAATGATATTTTTCCAAGACTTTTTTAGAAACCATACTCATGTAAGTGCAAGCATGTAAAAATACATCTCGACCATTCGGCATAAAAAGCCCCCCATTGCCAGGACGCAGTAACACACCTTCTGAGGCTTTTCCAGCCGTAGCAGCCCCTGCAGTATATACATATTTAATGGAGGGATCGGTTGCCATGATTCTATCCTTTGTTAAAGCGAAAGCAACCGCTCCATCTCCCCATAGATGTCCGGACACTTGATCCATATCATCACTATAACAAGTATTGTGATCTGCTGCTACAACCAAGGCATTGGTAGCCTTTCCCATGGCAAAGTAGCCTTCGACCACCTCAAAGGCATTGAGTAAAGATGAACAAGCTGTATCTACGGTTAAGACTGGGATATCTTCCACACCAATCTCTCTTTGTAAAGCGTGCGCCATGGTAAAAATGGTATCATATGGCGTGTAGGTAGCGCATACAATTAAATCAAATTCGGCCGGATCAAAGGCCAATTTTGACTTAAGTTGATGATAAGCAGCCAAACCCATGGTTTGTGTATTCTCCTTTTCACCGGCACGCCTTCGCGCCAAAATCCCTGTTCTCTCCACAATCCAATCTGAAGACAGGCCATTTTTCTTTTCAAAATAAAAGTTGTCTATTTCCCTTTCAGGTACAAAATAAGCTGAGGCGTGTATATACATGGGCATGAGCTGGCTAGTTGCCTCAAAAATCAAGCCATTGTTTTGTTAATGAGTATTAAAATGATGGCAGGATACATGTATGATAACCAGAAAATGATGGATGGCTTATTGAATTTCAAAGATTACTAAAGCGCAATGCACTTGATACTTTATGCCATAAAAAAACCCCTCCAAATGGAGGGGCTCTGCATATCGCCCGGCAAGAACCCAAAAAGCGCCGGGCAGAAAAAAAACTAATGAACCACCAATCGCATTGCCGGCCATCGTTCGCCAGCATGCATAAGCTGAACATGATAAACGCCAGAGGGTAGGTCCTGCACTTTAATTTCAAGGGTTTGACTGCCCGCAGACCATTGGACCGGTTGTGACAACCATACCCTACCCTGCATGTCTAACAACTTAACTTCTCCTTTTCCTTCTACAGGTATACCTGTACATTCTATAAATACCACCTCCGTAGTTGGATTTGGATATACCCGAACTTGTTTAGATTGGTTGCCATCGCAACTTACCGCAATGGGGGCAAAATAGGTGGTCGTACCATCAAAATCCTCTTGTGAAAGTCGATAATAAAGAACTCCTTCAGGGCGATTTTGATCCAAATATGCGTAGAAGAGCGGGGTCGCACTATTCCCGGCACCTTCAACGGTGGAAATAGGATCCCAATGAAGCAAGTCCATTGATTTTTCGATATGGAAAAACGCATTGTTGATTTCAGCCTCGGTTTCCCAGTTCAAGAGCACTTGCCCATCCTTACACTGTGCGGTAAATGCAGTCAAAGTAATGGGTAAAGGACTGGTAGGGCTATCACCAATGGCAAAAGGTGAAAAAGTTCCTTGGTATTGGGGCACGGTGAAGAACTTATCTTGGGTACCTATTAAGGAAGGCGCTCCCATGGCTGTGGGTATTTCCCAGACATTTCCATCATGGTGATTCAATACATAATCCGACATGCCGGCGGATTCTTGTGAAGCATTCCATTGAAATTTGAAATCGACCCCTTGACCAGCGGCTGCGGTTCCATTGGTTTTAGAAATGTCCCAAGTAACCCGGACGTGCGGTGTTTGGATTTGAGTTCCAGAACTTCCATTCACGTATACGGCATCCAGCACAAGCACAGAAAGCGTATCTGCGGTGCCGGTGCGGTTGGTTATGGTAACAGGATTGTAAGACGCTCTTCCCACGGGGAAAATAAAGGCTTCTCCGTCATTGAGGTTCCTAACCAATTTTCCGGTACCATTGGTTTGCACATAATTGGCTGCATTGGTCCCAAGTAGCGTATCGGTAAGGGTAAGGTTAAAGTTTCCTAGTTCTACTTTTTTCCCTGAACCTTGGAAATCCATCCGATAGACGGTTCGATTTTGGTCTAAAATGGGATGGTGGCCGTTGCCATTGGGTTGCACCCAAATGAGGTCTGTGGGACCGGGGATTTGTGCAGGCGACCAATTGGACATGTTGTCCCAGGCTTTAGGTTGGACACCATTTCCACCCACCCACCAAATGGCCAGTGGATATTCGAAGGCACCTCTAGCATAGCTTGTGCGCGTAGTCGTCTGATAATCATCCGTAACCGCTGGCAATATGGCTCCTCGCATGGAGGGATCCTGGTTTTGTGGGAAATAGTCCGTGGCAAGACTTCCACCGGGTTGGGGGAAGGTTGGATCGAGGGCGATGCTATTTTGGTCTTGTAGTGTTACGGACTGCCAATCGGCCAAACTCTGCCGGTTGTTGGAAGTTGAATACAAGCCCGTTACACCGCCTATGCCTACGCGGTAAACGTTGTTATCTATGGTAATATTTGAATTACCGGCCAAACGAATTCCATAATGGGTGCCCGAACCACCGGTCCGTTCATTGATTAATATATTGTTCCTGTAATCCTGCGTAGCTGTCACGGCATTGCTCCACAATGCATAACTGGCCGCTCCACCAGCGCTAGCTGTTCCGCCAATATATACGGTATTATGGTAAAAGTTGGATGTTCCCGCACTGCCATTATCGAACAACCCGTGCAAAATAGCCGTTTCTGCACCTCCAAGTGAAACGATATTATTGGTAATGGTTGCCACACCGTTCGGTACTTGGCGAATGCCATAGATATTTGCTGCTATTGAACCCGTGTTGTTAGGAACAGTCAAACCATGTACAAAATTCCTATATACTCCATTGTCGGCACCGGTATTACCTGTAAAATATATACCATATATATGACCAGTGAAATTGGTAAACGTATTTTGTAGATTGAACACAGTATTGTTACGGACTGTTTTTAAGGTTGATCCCGTGAGCCATATTCCCGCTATTGAAGGTAAATTTATGTCACGATTATTGGCATTGGCTATGCTTAGGTTTTGAATGGTATTATTCTCAATAACATTTGTTCCGGAGGTAGATGCTATACCATGTACTAAACCGGTAGTCGTTGTAGTCGTATTCGTAGTCGCATTGGTCAAATGCCCGATGGTATTATGACTTATGGTAACGAGGCCTGTCCCTAAATTTTGGATTCCATACAACACCTGTGCCGCATTTATGCTCGTTGAGCTGGCATGTAAACTATTCACCACAGAACTACTCCCTATCATATTTCCACGAATGTTCATTATGCCGGTCGTGGCCGTTTTATAAATGCCATAAAGGTTAGCTGCCAGCGATACAGATGAGGCTGAAGTGGTAATGTTTGAAATGGTATTTGAATCTACATCCACATTACCCGTAGAATTTACATGAATTCCCCAGAAGGCAGCACCTGTAATCGGGGTATTTAGATCAATGTGGCTAAGGACATTGTGTCTTACGCGACTTTGGCTAGAACCGGAAAGATTGATGCCATAAAGATTTGAAGTGGTTGTGGCTGTAGTTTGGTTCATGCTTATTGCGGCTCCATTGCCACCGATATGATTCCCATACTGTAACCCAATATCCACCAAACCTGAAGTAACATCTATTCCAAACCAACTGTTGCCCGTGCTATTGGTCCAACTGATATTCCCGATGACATTACTGTCCACCTGGGTGGGTGTAGTCGCACCGGCTTGAATTCTAATACCATAGAAAGGATTGGAACTACTATTGGTTTTAGTAAAAGCCGTACCCGTTGCAAAGGCGGAAGCCCCCCCGATATGATTTCCACGTACAATGGTACCATTTACGCCGGTATTATTAATGCGAATAGCCGACTGAGCCACGGCAGCGGTGGGTGAAAACGTAGTCGTTTCATAGAAGCTGTTGCGAACGATCTGCCAATCGCCGTTATTGGCTTCCAATAAAACACCATGAGCCGCAAGAGACAGGTTAAAATGATCGAACACCTCGTTTTCCATAACTTGGTTGTTGGCATTCGCCTTTGGGGCGGCAGACCCGGAAGAATAAAAAGCATTGATTGGTCTATTCCCTAGGGCATTAGTAACAAGATTATGACGAATCACATTGTCATTGTTCCCGTTTCCTGCGGTAGAAGTTGAGAAAAATACAATACCGGATGCTTCAGAAGTAGAGCTACCTTCTAATCGAACGAACTGAACCGTATCCATGCTTGCGCCATTGATCAAACGCAAGGTGGATGTTCCTGCTATGTTTCCAGTGCTGTTGTTTCTTAAGGTTAAACCATAAGCGGCGCCAGAAGAGACTCCTCCGACCCGGCCATCAAAAACCACGTTTGTGGCTCCATTTAAATCTACCAATGGTGCGGCGAGGTTTCCACTCACTACTAAACTGGCGGCACTTGGGTACACTTTCACCCTAGAATAATTGGCCCCTCCTACCCCACTTGCAGAAAGCAAAGCAGATTGTACCAATGGATGACTCACGTGTACAATGGTTTGTACATCTCCCTTGTGGGTTCCATCATTGATACGGGCAAAAGCGGTGGTCAAATCTGAATAAAGGGCTTGGGTTGTTCCCGAAGAAGCCAACACTTCTACCGGACTGAGGGTAATCACATCGAAAGCACCCATGTTTCGGTAGGTTCTTGCAGCGCCAGTGAAATCATCGGAGACCGACAAACCGGTAAATCCAACCATAGTATTGGCCGAAGGAATGTAATCATTAGCTTGGACACCTCCAGCTTGGGCAAATTGTGGATCTAAAGAGACGCTACTTTGGTCCTGAAGGGTCGCCGCTTGCCAATCTTGGAGTGCAATTCTATTGATACCAAGCCAACCCAATACGCCACCCAATCCAACCTTATATAGGTTGTGATTGATGTTAAGCGATGTATTTCCTGCCAATCGAATAGCGTAATGGGTTCCAGTTCCACCGGTACGTTCATTCACCAAAATATTGTTCCGGTAATCTTGACTGGCGGTGGCGGCATTGCTCCATAATCCATAACTGGCAGCGGCTCCATTGGTCGCAGTTCCACCAAGGTATATGGTATTGTGATAATAATTGGTCGTACCTGCAGTTCCATTGTCATATAAACCATGGATAAGTGCTGTTTGAGAACCCTGTAGGGCGATAATGTTATTAGCTATCGTGGCTGCCCCATTTGACACTTGACGGATGCCATAGATATTGGCAGCTGTGGCACTTAGGTTATTTGGGGCAGACAAGGAATGAATAAAGTTTCTGAACACGCCATTATTAGCGCCTGTGTTACCGGTAAAATAAATTCCATAGATATGGCCAGTAAAGTTGGTGAAGGTATTTTCTAAATTAGAAATGGTATTTCCAAGCACAGTTTTAACCGAACCTCCTGTAAGCATAATTCCAGCTAATGAGGCCGTATTGGTCGCTGAATTATTCGCATTGGAGATGGTCAGATGACGGATTACATTGTTTTCTATGATATTGGTGCCTGCGGAAGATACAATACCATGCAGGACACCAAATGTGGCGGCACTTGTATTGGTGGTGGCGTTCGTTACATTTCCTATGGTATTACCGCTAATGGTCACCGTACCTAATCCCAGATTTTGAACACCATAAACCAATTGGGCATTCGAAGTACTTGCAGAACTCGCATGCAGGCTATTGGCCGTGGTCGTGCTGCCAATCATGTTTCCCCTAATATTCAAGGTTCCAGCCGTTGCATTTTTATATATGCCATAAAGGTTTGCAGCTAGGGTTGCATTCGCTCCAGAAGTGGTGATATTCGAAATCGTATTCGAATCTATATCTACGGCACCTGTGGCAACGGTTTGAATCCCCCAGAAATTGGATCCGTTGATTGGAGTATTCAAGGTGAAATGGCTTAGACTATTATGTCTAACCCTAATATTGCCTGACCCAGCTAAATTTATACCATATACATTAGATACAGTACTTGCCGTGGTTTGATCTATCGCTATCGCTGCTCCACTTCCTCCAATTTGGTTTCCTATTTGCACCCCAATATCTACCAAACCGGCAGCCACATCAAATCCAAACCAATTGTTTCCAGTGCTATTCGTCCAACTTATATTTCCAACGACATTACTATCTACCTGTGTAGCGGATGTTGTTCCTGCAATAATTCGTATGGCATAGAAAGGATTGCTGTTGCTGTTGGTTTTGGTAAGGGCGGTTCCTCCCGCTTGCGGTTGGGTGCCACCAATAAAGTTACCGCGAATTACAGTACCGTTCACGCCTGTGCTATTTACCCAAATCGTGGAATACACATGGGCTCCATTGGGAGCTAAACTTCCCGTTTCATAAAAACTATTGCCCTCGATACGCCAATCGGCATTATTGGCTTCCAACAATACGCCCTGTGAAGCTGAGATGGGACGGAAAAAGTCAAATATGGCGTTGTCCCGAAGTATATTTCCTGTATTGGATTTAGCCAACGTTCCAGATGAATAAATGGTGTTGACGGGTCGATTGGAGGAAGCATTGGTCATGCGGTTCCCTAACAACACGTTGTTGTTATTACCGGCCACTGCCGTGGAAGTTGAGAAGAACACGGTTCCGCTTGTTGCAAGTGTAGTACTACCTTCCAATTGCACAAATTGAACGGTATCCGTACTAGCACCATTGATAAACCGGAGGGTTGAAGTACCGGCCGTGGCTGAAACACTTGTGTTACTTAACGTTAATGCATGGGATGCGCCTGAGGCATTTCCCCCCACTCGACCATCAATGGTCACATTCGAAGCGCCATTTAAATCGATTAAAGGCGCAGCAAGGTTTCCGCTCACCACCAAGGAGGTGTTGGATGGATAGATTCTTATGCTTGAATAGTTTGCCGCACCCGAGCCATTGGCATTTAACACGGCTGATTGTGCCAAGGGATGGCTCACGTGTACAATAGTACGAATTTGACCTTTGTGGGTTCCGTCATTGATGCGGGCAAAAGCGGTGGTCAGGTTGTCATACGTTGCCTGAGCGATGCCGGAGGTAGCAAGCACTTCCACGGGGTTTAAGGTAATCACATCAAAAGCACCCATACTCCGATAAACCCTTGGGTTATTCGCATAATCGTCATTGACTGCAAGGCTGCTAAAGCCCACCAGGCTATTGGAAGCGGGAATATAATCATTCGCGGTAGTTCCTCCTGCCAGAGCAAATTGTGGGTTCACATTTAAACTCATAGCATCTTGTCCTGTAGCCGTTTGCCAATCTGAAAGGGTTGTCCGGTTGGAGGTAAAAAGCCCTGTGATGCCATTTACACCTACGCGATACAAGTTATGGTTGATGGTTAAACCAGTGGTACCAGCTATCCGTATGGCATAATGGGAGCCCGTACCACCGGACCGTTCATTGACTAGAATATTGTTCCGATAATCTCTAGTGGAAGTTCCATCGCTCCAGAAACCATAACTGGCGGCACTTCCTGCACCTGCAACTCCACCAAGATAAATGGTATTGTGATACACGTTGCCCACACCCACATTCGCATTATCAAATATGCCATAAAGAACTGCGGTTTGACTACCTTGTAAGGACACGATGTTATTCTCAATATTGGCAGTTACGCCGGAAACCGAAGCGTTTCGTATGCCATATATATTGGCTGCTGTAGTAGAGGTGTTATTGGGCGCAGATAAACTATGAATAAAGTTTTTATACACCCCATTGTCCACCCCATTACTACCGGTGAAATAGATGCCGTAGATATGCCCGGCAAAATTTGTGAAGGTGTTTTGTAGGTTGGAAATCGTATTACCACGTACCGTTTTTAAGGAAGACCCAGTGAGTATAATACCCCCTACCGAGGCCAATCCTACCGCATTAATATTGGAATTGGCAATCGTTAAATTTTGAATGGTGTTATTTTCAATAAGGTTCAAACCTGAAACCGAAGTGATACCGTGCGTATATCCTGTAATACTAGAAGTCCCTGCATTGGTTGCGTTGGTCAATTGAGCAATGGTGTTGCCTCTAAAAGTTAGGGTTCCTGTATTAAGGTTTACAATACCTATCACTTCTTGGGCACTGGAAGTACTTAAAGATTGAGCCCATAAACTGTTTGAAGAAGACGTATTTCCTATGATATTATCTTCCGCCGTAAATGTACCGGAACCTGATTTATGAATACCATAAAGATGCGCAGCAAAGGTAGCATTGGTCGTATTGGTAGTCAATGACCTTATGATATTGTCTTTCACCAAAACGGTACCAGTGGTGGTGGCCAGAACGCCAACCAACCTAGACCCTGTAACACCTGAGGTAATACCTATATTTTCAATGGTATTATTTCTCATATCTATGTTTCCAGCGCCACCAAGTGCTACCCCATACACGTTAAATAAGGTCGTGGTATTGGAAGAAACTTGAATACCAGCACCCGGACTACCTACCTTATTGCCTTGATTGACACCAATGTTTGCATTTCCTGCGATTACATCAATTCCAACCCAGTCAGCACCAGAATTATTACTCCAGGAAATATTTTGAATGATGTTGCTATCCACTTCAATGGCCGTTAGGTTACCTACATTGAGTCGAATACCATAAAACGCATTCCTGCTAATGTTCGTTTTGGTAAAGGCCGCTCCTCCGGTCAAGGCCTGAGCACCTCCAATAAAGTTTCCTCGTACAGACCCACCCTGATGGTTGGTATTGTTGATATGAATACAACCATAGTTCCATGTATTGGCGGGAGCAAGCGGCACGGTTTGGAAAAAGCTATTTCCAATGATGGACCAATGGGTGTTGTGGCTTTCCAATAAAATGGCTTGGCTCGACTGAATGGTTGATAAGAAATCGAAGAATTCGTTGTCGCGTATGACATTGGCCGTATTCTCCTTCGTGGTAGTCCCTGCAGAATATAGCGCATTTACAGGACGGTTCCCATTGGCATGGGTTATTTGGTTGTTTCTGATGACATTGTTGTTATTTCCATTTGCTGCCGTGGAAGTAGAAAATAAAATGGTTCCGGAAACCGTAGAGGTGTTGCTTCCTTCTATCCTTGCGAATTGCAGCGTGTCTGAATGGGCACCGTTAATAAAGCGAACCGTGGAGGTTCCAGCGGTGGTTGAGGCATTTGTATTGCGGAGGGTTAAGCTGTAGGCCGCACCGGCAGGTGCTCCCCCTACTCGACCATCGATGGTCACATTGGAGGCGCCATTTAAATCTACTAGCGGAAGCGCCAAATTACCACTAACCACCAATCCTGGGGCACCAGGATACACCCTAACACTAGAATAGTTGGAGGCGCTAGAACCACTTGCGTTCAGAGTCGCTGTTTGTATTAGGCTATGGCTCAAGTTGACAATCACATCAATTTGTCCTCGATGAGAACCATCATTGATGCGGTTAAAGGCTTGGGTTAAATCAAAATAATTTTGGGTAGGAACCCCTGCTGTAGCATTTACGGTTACATAAAAGTTATCCGTAAAGACATCATAGGCCCCACGGCTAAAGTATTGGCGAGTGACGCCCGAAAAATCATCGGTGATGTTTAGGTAAGGACTTCCTATCAAAGTAGTGGAAGCCGGAATATAATCCGTAGCCAACAATCCACCTCCATTGGCGAATTGAGGTGTAAGCACATCACTCATGATATCTTGACTAGTTGCACCTTGCCAAGCAGAAAGTGTTGCATGATCCGTAGTTCCCATCCGTCCCAAAATACCAGAGCCACTTACATGGTAGGTATTTTGATCTATCGTGAGCGTAGTGTTCGCCGCCAATCGAATCCCGTAATGTAAACCTGTACCGCCTGTTCGTTGGTTGACTAATATATTGTTCCGGTAATCCTCTATAGCACTGGCCGCATTGCTCCATAATCCATAACTGGCAGAAGTAGAACTTGCTCCGGCAGTACCACCAATGAACACTGTATTATGATAGAAATTACTTGTTCCTGAACTACCATCATCATACAAACCATGTAATACCGCTGTATTGGAGCCTTGTAAAACCACGACATTGTTCGCAATAGTCGCTATACCGCTGGACACCTGACGAATGCCATACACGTTGGCCGCCGTAGTACTCGTATTGTTTGGTGCCGATAAACTGTGCACAAAGTTCCGGTACACACCATTGTTAGCACCGGTAGCACCCGTAAAGTAAATACCGTAAATATGACCTGCGAAATCCGTTCGGGTATTCTGCAAGTTGAACACCGTATTTCCAAGCACCGTCTTAATACTCGCTCCGGTGAGCATGATGCCTGCTACCGAGGATAAATTGACCGACGTATTGTTCGCATTGGCAATGCTTAAATCACGAACCGTATTATTCTCGATGAGATTCGTACCTGCGGAGGAAACTATACCATGTACCAAGCCGGTAATCGTCGTCGTTGAATGCGTAGTCGCATTGGTCAAATTGCCAACCAGGTTATCGCTTATGGTTACCAAACCTGTACCTAAACTTTGGATGCCATACAACACCTGCGCCGCAGCGGTACTCGTTGAGCTGGCATGCAGACTATTGGCTGTCGTAGCGCTTCCTATCGTATTACCACGAATATTTAAAGTGCCTGCCGTACCTGTCTTATAAATACCATAAAGGTTCGAGGACAGCGTTGCCAAGTTGGCCAATGTGGTGATATCTGATATGATGTTGCTGTCAACATCTAAGCTACCGGTGCTATTGCTGTAAATTCCCCAAAAGGTTGAACCACTTACCGCCGTATTCACACCAATATGGCTCAATGTATTTTTTCTTACACGGATAGTTCCAG
>CAZRHR010000007.1:0-1749 GCA_964599915.1 uncultured Candidatus Competibacteraceae bacterium
CTTCATCGGACAATGTCTGGATTCAAAGTCCTGTTGTCGTGGAGGAAGTAAGTCTCTTGGATTTAGCCGGAAGGGTTGTACGCACTTACGCACAACCCAACGTACTTTCTATCCAAGGCATTCCTTCCGGATGGTATGTTGCGGCCATTACCTTACAGGGAAATGGCGGCCAAGTATTTCAGAAATTATGTGTGAAACCCTAAGGTGAGCGAATTTTTACAAGAACAAGAGGAGCCTGAAGAAGAAGGTTGGTTTGAACATCACCGCTTGGTGGTGGACAAAGGTCAGGGACTGCTGCGCATAGATAAATTCCTGTTTATCAAAATGGAGCATACCTCTCGTAACCGCATTCAGCGGTCTGCAGAGATGGGATGCATCCGTGTGAATGATGTAGCGGTCAAAAGTAATTATCGGGTGAAGCCGGGCGACGTGGTTACGGTGGTTTTTCCAAACCCACCGCGGTCTCAAACCTTGGAGCCCGAGCCCATGGATTTGGCCATTTGCTTTGAGGACGATCATCTACTTGTACTGGATAAACCCGCCGGATTGGTGGTGCATCCGGGAGTAGGAAACCATACCGGCACTTTGGTCAATGGGCTACTATACCATTTTTCACAACTGCCCGTGGCTAAAAATGCGCACGGCGCACATGGAGAAATTCAACGCCCCGGTTTGATTCATCGTTTAGACAAAGATACTTCCGGTACCATGGTGATTGCCAAAACCGAAGAAGCCATGACTTTGGTGGCTCGGCAATTTTTTGAACGAACCATTCACCGCAGGTATGTGGCATTGGTTTGGGGCAATGTGGCAGAAGACCAAGGAACCATCGAAGGTGCCATTGGCCGTGACCCAAGAGACCGCCAAGCCTTTCGCGTTTTCCCGGATGGAAGTCAGGGGAAACCGGCCATTACACATTATAAAGTACTTGAGCGGTTTGGCTTTGTTACTTTGGTGGAATGTAGGCTCGAAACCGGACGAACCCACCAAATTCGCGTGCATCTGAAATATTTGGGACATACGCTTTTTAATGACCCCAGGTATGGTGGGCAGCAGGTTTTAAAAGGCATTGACAGTGCCAAGTACAAGTTATTCGTTCAACATTTGATGGCTTTAATTCCAGGACAGGCTTTGCATGCCAAGTCCCTCGGATTTGTGCATCCCTTTACCGGAGAAGAACTATATTTTGAAACGCCGGTTCCGGTTGGATTTTCTCAAATCTTGGAGCGTTGGCGCACTTTTATGGCTGGCCATTTGGGTCCGGTTCACCTTTAAGCGCCATTTTATACGTATCTAAAGCACGCTGCCGCGCAAACGCATGGTTTACAATGCGATGACTTTGATAACTGAGGGAGGTATACTCGGGAACCCACTTGGCGATGTAGGCGGCTTTGTTATCGAACGTTTCCGCTTGGCTATCCGGGTTAAAAACGCGGAAGTAAGGTGCGGCATCACAGCCTGTACCTGCCACCCATTGCCAATTGCCATTGTTCGAGGCCAAATCGAAATCCAATAACTTTCGGGCAAACCATGCTTCTCCCAACCGCCAATCAATGAGTAAATGTTTGGTGAGAAAACTACCCGTAATCATCCGAACCCGGTTATGCATGAAGCCGGTGGCTGCCAGTTCACGCATTCCTGCATCGACCAAAGGATAACCGGTTTTTCCTTCACACCAGGCGGCAAAATCTTCGGGTGCTTGTCTCCAAGGAATCTGGTCATACGCAGGTTTGAACGCATGGTTGACCA
>CAZRHR010000007.1:1759-59744 GCA_964599915.1 uncultured Candidatus Competibacteraceae bacterium
ACTCACGCCAAATCAATTCCTTTAAATAGGTATGACTTAATTCGGCCGTTTGCGCCGCAAGTTGTCGCACACTAAGGGTCCCAAAACGCAAATGAATTCCTAAGTGACTGGTCGCATCCAAGGCCGGATAATTGCGTGTTTCCTCATATTTTTTAATGCGTTCTACCGGTGGAACTACAGATGGAAATGAGGTGGGAACCGTCTTAAATCCCATGGCTTCTAATGGAACCACGCCATGGTGTAAAGGCATGGAATGCCAGTGATGAAAATATTTTTCTGTGGGATAACTTTTAAGATAATAGCTGTTTTCCAATTTTTTGAGCCATGTCTTGCTATAAGGCGTGTACACGGTGTATGGCTTTCCGGTGGCAGAAAGGACCTCGTCTTTCTCAAAAATAACCTGGTCTTTAAAGGTATGAAATCCAATCCCTCTTTGGTTCAACAAGGTTTTGATGTCTTGATCCCTTTGGATGGCATACGGTTCATAATCATGATTGGCATAAACCGCGGCAATAGGAAATTCTTCCAACAGCGATTTCCATACGTCCATGGGACGACCGTAGCGGGTAATTAAGGTGCCGCCGGCCGCCGCAATAGCAGCGCCTAATGCGTTGAGCGTTTGATGAATAAATTGCACGCGTGCATCGTCTCGGTCTTCCAGTCGGTCCAAAATGTCACGGTCAAAAATAAAAAGTGCCACCGTAGGACCGGAGGTAAGGGCCTCGAACAAAGCGGCTTGGTCATGCAGCCGTAAATCCCGACGCAGCCAGCAGATATGAATGGGTGTTTTCATCCTAAGCAAAACAACAAACGGCGCAAAAGGTTATGGCCATCGGAGATTTTCTGGGGGTGGGAATGTATTCACAATGCGCGGAATTCCTTAGTTTTACCTTGAGTTTTACAAATGACAGCGATACTTCCAGATTTTTCAGGTTTTCATTTTCTCGTGATCGGCGATGTGATGTTAGACACCTACCTTTTTGGCGAGGTACACCGCATTTCTCCGGAAGCCCCCGTTCCGGTGATGGCAGAAAAGCGCAGGGAGTTTCGGCCCGGCGGTGCCGCCAATGTGGCCATGAACCTGGCAGGATTGGGCGCAAACGTGACTTTGGTCGGGCTGGTAGGCGCAGATGATGCAGCAAAAATCTTGGCGAAATTGCTTGAAGAGAAAGGTGTACAACCCTTCTTTTTTCCTTCGCTTTCGTTGACCACAGAAAAAACACGCATGGTGGCCAAAGGGCAGCAAATGATGCGGTTAGACCGAGAGGTCATTTTTAATGAAATGCTTCCTGAAACGTTTTGGACCAAACTCAAGTCAGAGGTAAGCCAGGCCACATCGATACTGGTTTCAGATTACAACAAAGGACTGGTTTCACAACAGCTCATGACCTTTTTGGCTCAAAATAAAGGGCCGGGACAATCCCTCTGGGTAGACCCGAAGAAGGAAAATGTGGCGCCTTATCATGGGGCAGATTGGCTTACGCCCAATTTCGAGGAATTTAAACGAATGACCGGGATGGCTTTGACCAATGACGATGCTTCGCTGGAAGCTGCCTTTTCCCAATGGGCTTCGCCTATTCCCAATATGCTGGTGACACGGTCCTCACAAGGCATGTCAGCCGCTACAGCGCAAGGTGTTTTTCATGCGCCTTCTACGGCCAAAGAAGTCTATGATGTGTCGGGTGCAGGTGATACTGTAATGGCAGTGATGGCCGCAGTGATGGCCGCAGGACTTTCTGTCCGGGAAGCCATGTCATGGGCGAACAAAGCTGCCGAAACAGTGATTGCCAAACAAGGAACCGTTCCGGTACAACGGGATTGGCTGCTGTAGTTTTAAAATGAAAGGGGCCAGCGTGCCCGAACTTCATAATAGGTTTGGTCGGTCGCGCCAAATCCACGGTAAAAATCACCTACACTTGGAACATTTGAGCCCCCAAAATCGAGGGTGGCTAAGTTTTCCGCTTGACAGTATTCCACGGCTTGATCCATTACCAAGTACATGGCCCCGGACTTTTTCCCTTTTTCCGTAGCCCCTCCGTGCACAAAAAGTAGGGTTTGGCCTGTTCGTATAAAAAAACCTGCAGCATGTAAATAACCCTCTTGGTCTTTCCACCCGAAATAAACCGCCGCATGTCGCTTTTCGGCTTCTTGCATAAGTTGCTGCATACGTTTCCTTGGAGCACCTTGTAAATGCGGCATGTTTTGGCCTCGGTAAGCAAAAAACGCTTCGTCGGTTTCCAAGGCAGAAGGGGTGCAGGGCAGCAAGGCTTGCTGTTGCGCCTTTTTTAAGTTTCTGCGCACGTTTCCTTTATAGGAAAAATCACTTTTTAAGTCTAAGGATTGAAAAATCCGAGGGTGAACAGGTTGGCCGGGGACCGGTTGATTCCAGTACAGATGGAGCTGAATTAGGGTAGGAGGAAGGGCTTTCCAAAATCGCTGAACCAGCTTTTCTTCCACGGGAATTGGACTGTAAATGCCACATGAACGGAGAAAAAAGGGCTGGCGACTCACCAAGGGAAAAGGCCCCAAAGTGCGGACGGGCAAAGCGAGCATGGCGCCCGTTTCTTCATCATACAGAGGCAGCCAGGATCCGGGACAAAGGACATCAAGCACCCATGAAAAAGCAAAGGGATGTGGATCTGGCAGTTGGGTTAGTTTGTTATCCCAATCTGTTTTGGACAGGGTCTGTATTATGCTTTGGCCCATTCTAAATGCGTGGCGTATGCTTTGGCCCAACGGCGTCCTTCGCCATGGCGAGACAAAGATTTATCATGCCAAACAGAAACAAACTTACCTCCGGTAGATTTCACTGCGTCCCTGATTTTTCGCATGTCATTGAGCGCTTCGGCCGGTGGTACCTGCCATTTGAACCGATACACACTTTCCATTACTGCAAAGGGATGAACCGTCAGGGGAAGGACTTCGTCCTGGGTAAGGTCAAAAAATGGATAGGAAATGCTGATGCCGGCCCTAAAGCCTACTTGGTCGGCATAGCCCATGCTATGGTCGTGGGTGATGCCTGCTTGCACCAGTTTACGGAAGGTATCGGGCCATTGAAAGCGAAGGAAATGTTGCCGAGAATGGGTTAATGGCATGCCAGTGACTTTTGCCACGGCTTCCATTTCCTTTTCCAATGAAGCCTCACCGGTAGAAGTGTAATAAGAAGGATGAATGCCCACCCTACCTGCTTCCTGAATTTTTTCCACCAGCTCTTTCCAACGATGACTTTTAGGCGACAAGGCATGGTCAAATGAAGTGCGGGGAGAGGCCAAAATGAAAAACCTGGGTTTGAGTTGGCGCATGGCGCATTGCTTGGCAATCCATCCATACCGGTCAAACGGGTCATTTAAGTTGCCCATCAAGACATTAAACCGAAATAAAACATCTTCCGGCCTGCCTTCCCAAAGGTCTTTTCCAAACCCACCGAGGGTGCGCCACCATCCTTTTCCCCGAAACCGATAGCCATTGTCCACATCGATGGTGGTTGCAAATCTGAATTGGCGGGGATTCATTTCCACACCGGGGAAAAATCCCAACAATTTTCCCCGTAATTCCACGGCCCATTTTTCCACGATGGGTATGCGTAAAAACCCTTCTTTAAAAGCAAGACTTGCATCGCTTTTAAAGCGACCATGTTCATCGGTATGGGAAGAATTGTACTCTTCATACCTGGAAATCATCCAGAAAATGGCGGCGGGTACATCATAAGCGAAGTCTGGGCTGCCAGAGACAGGAAATAAGCAAGGTCCCGACATTCCGTTGATGATTCCGGGCGTAACCGGGTCAAGATCTGACCGGCTCAAAAATCCCGAATGGGGAATGTGCAGACAATCCGGAATAAATTGGTTGGAATAATTGATGCGTACCCCATCGAACTGCGCCAATATTTGCGGGTCTTGGGTCAGTTCCATGCGATCCTGGATGCGCAAAATGCGCCTGAGTAGCACATCGAAAGTATAGGCTACACGTGGACCGGGATGTTCGCAATAAACTAAAATCATGGAACGTAGAAAATCGATGCCAAGTTAAGGCATTTTCATGAATTCATGACTTTTGTATTCGTGCTAATTGGCAATTCATGGCCTGATTTTTGCGCGGTGTAGGCCCGAACCATGTACAAAATTGCATACCATGCCTACCATTTTAGTCATTGATGACCAACAAAGCATTCGGAAAACCCTTCGGGAAATTCTGGAATATGAAAACTTTCAGGTAGATGAAGCCGAAGATGGACTCAAAGGCTTGGATTTGGTAAAGACCCATACCTATGATGTGATTCTTTGTGACATCAAAATGCCCAAAATGGATGGAATTGAGTTTTTGGAGCATGTGTCCGAAGTGAATGCCGATGTGCCTGTAATCATGATTTCAGGTCATGGAAACATTGAAACCGCTGTAGAAGCTTTGAAAAAGGGCGCCTACGATTACATTGCCAAGCCCATTGATTTACCAAGGCTGCTGGTGACCCTCCGCAATGCCATGGAACGGAAAAGCTTGGTCACAGAAACCCGACAACTCAAGCGAAAAGTCAGCAAAAGCAAGGTCCGCGAAATGATTGGGGCTTCTGAGCCCATCATCAAAATCAAAGAACTCATTGAAAAAGTAGCCCCCACCGATGCCAGGGTTTTGGTCACAGGAAGCAATGGAACGGGGAAAGAATTGGTGGCCCGGTGGATCCATGAATTGAGTCCACGTGCCAATGGTCCCATGGTAGAAGTTAATTGCGCTGCCATTCCTTCGGAATTAATCGAATCCGAATTGTTTGGTCATGAGAAAGGAGCGTTTACTTCCGCCATTAAGCAACGTCAGGGTAAATTTGAATTGGCCCACGGTGGCACCCTTTTCTTGGATGAAATTGGCGACATGAGCCTGTCCGCCCAAGCCAAAGTGCTACGTGCCCTTCAGGAAAATAAAATCGCCCGGGTCGGTGGCGATAAAGAAATTAAAGTAGATGTGCGCATTATTGCCGCTACCAACAAGGATTTACAAGCCGAAATTCAGAAAGGCCTTTTCCGAGAAGATTTATATCATCGGCTTAGCGTGATTCTTATCCATGTGCCCGATTTGAACCACCGCCGCGACGATGTGCCCCTTTTAGCCGAACATTTTTTACAGGAAATTTTAGAAGAGCAAGGCATGCCTGCCAAAACCTTTTCTCAAGAAGCCCTGGAAGAACTTAAACAAATCAATTGGACCGGTAACATCCGTGAACTGCGCAACGTAGTGGAACGGTTGGTCATCTTATGCGATATGGTGATTACCGGCGACGATGTAGCCACCTTTGCCAAGCCCAACAAAGGCGTGTAACCCTTAGTCATTTCCACCGAACCTTAAGAAATCTTCCTTTAGCGTCCTCATTTGCGTTCTGGGTGTATCTTTGCACCCATGTGCGCAAAATATTCTGTTCCGGACAAATTGGATCTGGTAGCCATTCACCAGGACATACTTACTGCCTGGGAGGCTGAAAACACCTTTGAGCAAAGTGTGTCCAGTAAACCCAGCCATAAGCCTTTTACCTTTTTCGAAGGACCACCTTCTGCCAATGGCATTCCGGGCATTCATCACGTGATGGCGAGAACCATCAAAGATGCCATTTGCCGGTTCAAAACCATGCAAGGATATCAAGTGTCTAGAAAGGCAGGATGGGACACCCACGGTCTGCCTGTAGAATTGCAGGTGGAGAAAGAATTGGGCATCACCAAAGAAGACATTGGCCATAAAATTTCCATGGAGGAATACAATGAGGCGTGTCGGAAATCGGTTATGCGCTTCACCCACGAATGGAATAAACTCACTGCCCAAATGGGCTATTGGGTGGACATGGAAAAACCTTATGTCACTTACGAAACGCCGTATATGGAGTCCGTATGGTGGCTGCTCCAACAATTCTATAAAAAAGGGTTGTTGTACAAAGGCTACTCCATTCAACCTTTTAGTCCTGCGGCCGGAACAGGCTTGTCTACCCACGAATTGAACCAGCCCGGTACCTATAAAGAAGTGAAAGACACGTCGGTGGTCGCTCAGTTTCGTCTTTTAGAAAACCAACAGCTTGGAAGCGGAACCACAGATGCGCAAACTTTTGCTTTGGCTTGGACCACCACGCCATGGACTTTACCAAGCAATACCGCCCTCGCTGTGGGAGCCGACATCACCTATGTGAAAGTCGCTACCTTAAATCCCTACACCAAAATGCCTGTGTCGGTAATCTTGGCCGAAGCACTGCTATCCAAATATTTTGACCCAACCATGGAAAATGCGCCCATGGAAGAGGATGCGCAAGGTGCCAAAAAAATTCCTTTTAAAATCCTTGAGCGCATGCAAGGAAGTGCCTTGGTGGGTTTGCGCTATGAGCAACTTTTACCTTATGCACAACCTACAGAAGGCGATGCATTTCGCGTGATCGCCGGTGATTTTGTATCCACGGAAGATGGAACCGGCATGGTCCATATTGCGCCAAGTTTTGGTGCAGATGACTTTCGGGTGGCGCAGAAAAATGGTATAGGCGCCCTTACTTTGGTGGATCGCCAAGGAAAATTTACGGCGGAAGTCACTGATTTTGCGGGTGAATTTGTTAAAGAAGCCTACCTGTCTCCCGAAGAAAAACCGGAAGGCTATGAGTCGGTAGATGTGCGGATTGCGATGCTCTTAAAACAAAGAAACCGTGCCTTTCGCATCGAAAAATACGCCCACAACTATCCCCATTGCTGGCGGACGGATAAACCTATTCTTTACTATCCTTTAGATAGTTGGTTCATCCGGACCACCGCCTTGCGGGAAAGATTAATTGCACTGAACCAAACCATCCGCTGGAAGCCTGAAAGTACGGGAACCGGCCGTTTTGGGAATTGGTTGGAAAATCTGGTAGATTGGAATTTAAGCCGTTCTCGTTTTTGGGGCGTGCCTTTGCCCATTTGGCGCACCCAAGATGGAAAAGAAGAACAATGTATCGGCAGTGTTCAGGAGTTGTTTGATGCGGTAGAAGCTGCCGTAAAAGCCGGGCTCATGGAAAAGAATCCTTTGCCCGTAAAAAGTGATGGAACCCCGGATATACAGCAAATCGATTTACACCGCCCTCAGGTGGATCCATTGGTGTTGGTGAGTCCTTCCGGACAGCCCATGTACCGCGAATCCGACTTGATTGATGTATGGTTTGATTCCGGCGCTATGCCGTATGCGCAATGGCATTATCCCTTCGAAAACAAAGAAAAAATTGAGCAAGGACAAGCCTTCCCGGCCGATTTTATTGCCGAAGGTGTGGACCAGACCCGCGGTTGGTTCTTTACCCTGCATGTGATTGCCGCAGGCGTTTTTGATCAAGTGGCGTATAAATCCGTAATTTCCAACGGACTGGTTTTGGATAAGTTTGGACAAAAAATGTCCAAGCGACTTGGCAATGCCGTGGATCCCTTTCAAACCATGGAGGCCCATGGAGCAGATGCTTTACGTTGGTACATGATGACCAATGCGGCGCCTTGGGACAATTTGAAATTCGACGTAGAAGGCATTCAGGAAGTGAAAAGGAAATTTTTCGGAACCCTTTACAATACCTATGCATTTTTCGCCTTGTATGCCAATGTAGATGGAGCTACGCCGGAAACCTATGAAATGGCAGAAGCGGACCGTCCTGAATTTGATCAATGGATTCGTTCGCGCCTTGCCACCCTTTCTGAAGAGGTCGAAGAAGCCTATGAGGCCTATGAATTGACCAAAGCGGGTCGGCTTATTCAAGATTTTGTTACCGAAGAACTATCGAACTGGTATGTACGCTTGTCGCGTCGTCGGTTTTGGAAAGGCGACATGCATAACGATAAAAAGTCCGCCTACGCCACCCTTTATTTGTGTTTAGACACCGTAAGCCGGCTCATGGCGCCTTTGGCTCCCTTTTTTGCTGATTGGCTTTTCAGGAAATTGCATCCCAAACAACAAGCCTCCGTGCATTTGGCCGACTGGCCTTCTTTAGCTACGATTCAAAGGAATCCCTCGCTGGAAAAGGCCATGGATTTGGCCCGCGAAGTAACCAGTTTGGCTTTGTCCATTCGGAAAAAAGAAAAAATCCGGGTGCGCCAACCCCTGAAAACACTGCTGATACCTTCTTTTCAACCGGAAACCAAGGAACTTTTAGCCCAAGTCCGTGAGCTTTTGGCTTCTGAAATCAATGTGAAAGAAGTCACACTGACCGATGGAAGCGATGGATTTTTAGTGAAAAAGGTAAAACCAGATTTTAAAATACTTGGACCACGTTTCGGGAAATCCATGAAGGCTGTGGCGGCTGCCATTGCCGGTTTAACCAAAGCCCAGGTGCAGACCCTCGATGCCGCAGGCCAACTTACCTTATCGTTACCTGAAGGGGAGATTAACCTATTGAAAACGGATGTAGAATGGTTTTCTGAAGACATTCCAGGTTGGAGTGTCGCCTCTCAGGGCGATTTAACCGTAGCGCTCGATTTGCAGTTGGATGCGGCCCTGGTGCAGGAAGGATTGGCTAGAGATTTAATCAACCGCATTCAAAACCTTCGTAAAGAAATGGGACTGGATGTAACCGACCGTATTTCTATTCGTATAGAAGGGCCTGAACAAGTGCAGGATGCCATTACATCTAATTTAGCGTATATTTGCAGTGAAGTACTGGCTGTAAATCTAGAACTAACACTTATAGAGGCATTTGCACCTGTTCATCTTCTGGAGTTGGAAGACGGCCTAACCGCCCAAGTTCAACTTCAAAAATTTAATTCTTAAAACCGTGAGGTATGTCTGATACAACCGTACGATACTCCGACGAAGAACTCGAAGAATTTCGGGATCTCATCATGCAAAAGCTAGACAAAGCACGTAAAGAGCACGATTTGCTCATTGACGCTTTTTCCCATAAAGATGGTAACAACACCGAGGACACCTCACCTACCTTTAAACTCATGGAAGATGGGGCCGAGGTTTCTTCCAAAGAAGAGATTGGTCAGCTCGCCGCCCGCCAGAAAAAGTTCATTTTGAACTTGGAAAATGCCTTGTTGCGCATCCAGAACAAAACCTACGGCATTTGTAGGGTGACCGGGCAGTTGATTCCCAAAGAAAGATTACGTGCCGTTCCGCATGCCACCCTTTCTATGGAAGCCAAACTGTCTCAATCTAAGCGCTAATTTACGTGTATGGGTTGGCGGCTGGTAGGGACAATTGTGGCCATCGTTTTGGCCGATCAGGTACTCAAAATTTGGATTAAATTATCCATGTTTCTTGGGGAAACCCACGATTTCATTGGGTCATTTCTACAAATCCATTTCATTGAAAACAATGGAATGGCATTTGGTATGGTGTTGGGTCAAGGGCCCACCGCCAAAATTCTCTTGACGGTATTTCGGATCATTGCGGTGATAGGCATTGGCTTTTTTCTGCGCCGGATGATCCTCGAAAAGCGATCAAAGCCTTTGTTATGGGCCATGGCACTCGTGATGGCCGGAGCTTTGGGAAACATCTTGGATTCTGTGTTTTACGGCCAGTTATTTGGCCCGTCTTATCCATTTACCTACGAAACCGCCCAGTTTTTACCGGAATCCGGTGGGTATGCGCCCTGGTTTCAAGGAAAAGTAGTAGATATGTTTCATTTCAATGTGCTTTGGCCTGAAAATATGCCCTTTGGTTTAGGCGGAACCTATATTTTTCCACCCATTTTTAACCTCGCCGATGTGTATATCACCTTTGGTGTGGGAATTTTGGCATGGCTCGGTTTACGGGGCAAATTGGAGTAGGGAACAGCGCTGGTTTCGTTTGCTCTGGATGGCCTTGTAACCCAATGGTCTCAAAAGTTTCGGAAAGCGTTTGGGTTAATTGGCTCTAGATTTTCTAGCTTCTTTCTTGTGGGGCCTTTGATGTCTCATTGGATTGCTACTTTCCTTTGGAATGATTCCATAATTGTAAGGAGCCTTTGGGGAAAGCCTTTGAAAAGCATCATGTTTTTCTTTAGTCCTTTACCCATTGTGTTGGTTAACTTTAATCCTATATTTGATGCCTAACGATTTGCTTATGAAACGCTTATTTTTCTTTCTGTTTTGCACTTCCTCTTTTTTATCCTTGGATGTCTGTGCCCAAACCCTCAGTTTTAGCCGGGTGCTCACCGTGGACGCCACGCCACAAACCGTTCCTGCCGGGAAAGTCTGGAAAGTAGAAAACATGGTCGTGCCTTCCGGTATGTTCTCTTCGACCTCTTCCAATACGTCCACGCCTTCGCCCTCTAATACATTCACTTTTTTCCTAAACGGCGTTGAAAATAGCGCAACTACCCTTGGAGGAGATATTCAAGCGGGATACAACAGTTCCACCAGCTCTTCTACCCGCATCATCATGGTTCCGGACCGCCAAATGTTTCCCCTTTGGCTTCCTGCCGCAAGCACCCTTGCTACCGGCTCTGGCATTAGCTTGTTTAGTGTCATTGAATTTACGGTAAATCCCTGACCAAAATCTTCCAAATTCGCTTCCTCCCAGTATCTTTGTGGCCAAATCAAGCCCTGTTATTCCGCGGGCTACTTAAACTGTGGTGGTTATGCAACGTACGTCAATCAAAACCCTTTTGGATGAAACTGCCCCGGGCGCGCAGGTCAAAGTAAGCGGCTGGGTCCGTACTTTTCGCAGCAGAAGATTCATTGCCCTAAACGATGGGTCCTGCTTGAGAAACCTCCAAGTGGTGGTAGATTTTAATGCGTTTTCTGAAGAACTGCTTCAGCAAATTACCACGGGTTCTGCCCTTACCGTGACGGGTCAGCTTGTAGCCTCACAAGGTGCCGGACAGTCCGTAGAGGTCGTTTGCGAAAACCTGGAGCTACATGGAACAGCCGAAGCCGATCCTACTGCCCCACACCATTATCCCCTTCAACCCAAAGCACATTCTCTTGAATTTCTAAGAGAAATAGCCCATTTGCGCTTTCGTACCTCCACCTTTGGAGCCATCTTTCGCATTCGGCATGCCATGACGTTTGCCATGCATTCCTTTTTTCACCAAAGGGGATTTTATAACATCCATAGCCCAATCATTACCGGTTCAGATGCCGAAGGCGCCGGCGAAATGTTTCAGGTAACCACCCTTCCGCTGAACAACATGCCTAAGCGCGACGATGGCTCACCTGATTTTAGCCAAGATTTTTTCGGAAAACCGACCAACCTTACCGTGTCGGGTCAACTCGAAGCGGAATTGGCCGCCTTGGCTTTAGGAAAAGTGTACACCTTTGGCCCCACTTTCCGTGCGGAAAACTCCAACACCACCCGCCATCTCGCTGAATTCTGGATGATTGAACCCGAAGTGGCCTTTGCAGATATTCATGATAACATGGATTTGGCCGAAGCCAACCTCAAGTTTCTCGTCCAATATGCCTTAGACCATTGTATGGAAGACCTCGAGTGGTTAGACAAACGGGCGGCGGAAGAAGAAGCGAAAAAACCCAAAGAACAACGCATGGAAATGGGTTTGTTGGAACGCCTGCATTTTGTTCTTGCGCATCCATTTGAACGGCTTACCTATACCGAAGCCATCGAAATCCTCAAGCAATCCAATCATAACAAGAAGAAAAAATTTGTCTATCCGATCGAAGGTTGGGGCGCTGATTTACAAAGTGAACACGAACGCTACCTCGTAGAAAAACACTTTAAAAAACCGGTCATTCTCACCGGCTATCCCAAGGACATTAAAGCGTTTTACATGCGGATGAATGAGGATGGAAAAACCGTAGCCGCCATGGACATCCTTTTCCCCGGTATTGGTGAAATGGTGGGCGGTTCCCAACGGGAAGAACGTTTGGATAAACTTCAACAACGTATGCAGGAAATGCATATCCCTGAGGAAGAATTACATTGGTACTTAGATACCCGACGCTTCGGCACCGTTCCTCATGCGGGATATGGCCTTGGCTTTGAACGGCTTATGCTGTTTGTGACAGGAATGACCAACATCAGAGACGTCATTCCATTCCCACGTTTTCCTAAAAGCGCCGAGTTTTAAGCGGTCATTAAGCGCCAAAAATCCCTCGTATTCACTTTGAACTTCTCGAAAACAGGTCAGTTTCGCCGGCCCTTCTGGCAAAGCTGACTTGCTGTTTACAAGGAATGGACCTCGGAAATTAAAGCTTCGCCGCGATAGGTGGCCACCAAAGTTTTGATCTCCGGCAGCACTTTGGCCATTTGCTCCGGGGTGTCGCAAACCAGCACCCATGCATCCTTTTGAACGGATGACGGAAGATCCGCGGGCTTTTCAATGCCGGCCACACGACCACTTACCCCATCTACAATCGCCACCGTACGAATCCCGGCACAAATTTTTTGCAAACGCGGCAAGGCCAAAGAAGGTAAAATCAATTCTACGCGTGTCATGGGTTAAAGATTTGGTTGAACCAAGGATACATGGCATAGTATAAAGGAATACCAACCAATACGTTGAGCGGGAAGGTCACCGCCAGCGGAAGGGGCACATACAGCCCGGGATCCGCATCCGGAATGGCAGAGCGCATGGCCGCAGGAACCGCAATATAACTCGCCGAACCACATAAAATCGCCATCAATAATGCATCACCGGGCGCCACATTCATTAATCCCGCCAACACCAAGCCCAAATGGCCGAAAATCAGCGGCACCACTAAGGCGAAAAGGACCAAAACCAAGCCGCCTTTGCGCAGCGCATCGAACCGGCGAGCGGCCACAATGCCCATATCCAGCATAAACAGCGCCAGCATCCCTTTAAAAATATCTTTGGTAAACGGGGCCATTTGCGCCTTGGCCGTGTCTCCGGCAAACATTCCAACCAGCATCGCCCCTAAAATTAAAAATACAGAGCCGTTTAGCAACGCTTCCAAAGCCATTTGTTTCAGTGGAACCCGAAGGGCCGTTGATTCCTTTTGCCCGAACCATTGGTACAACATCAGCCCCGTTAAAATGGCCGGACTTTCCATCAATGCCAGGCCCGCCACCATGTGACCGGAATAGGTAATCCCCGTTTTTTCTAAAAAAGACACCGCCGTAATAAAAGTAACCGCACTGACCGACCCGTAAGCCGCGCCAAGCGCCGCCGCATTGGCCGCACCTACCCTTTTATACAGAAGAAAAAATACACCCACAGGAATCAGCGCTGAAAGCAGCACCGGAGGCAACAACGGCCATAAACCCGTGGCGTGGCCGGACAATTCTGCACCCCCTTTAAATCCAATGGACATCAATAAATAAAGCGACAAAAACCGCGTAACCGGCGGCGGCACCTCCAAATCACTTTTGACCAAGGTCGCCAAAACCCCAAGGAAAAAAAACAATACAGCCGGGTCATTCAAATTCCCAATCAAAGTGCCAACATCCATACCTTAAGTGTATTTCCTGCGAAGGTAAAGCAGATTTCCAAGAATGTCCCAACCGCAAGCGGAATTCAGAAGAACGCATCGTACAGAAGGCCGTGTTGGGCGTGTCCCTTCGGGCCGGGCTATTCGCTACAAGTCCTCCGCCGGAACCATGTCTTTCTACTTCATGTTTAACTTTTCCCGGCGTCCGGGCTTTACGCTGCTATCCCTCACGCACCATCCTTCATCTCCCCGACCTTTTATGGACAAATTCGAGTGATGGTGATGTATCCTTGACCCATATTGGTGGCCGAAAATGCGGTATTGCTGCCGGTGTTGAAACTTCCACCGCCACCACCGCCTTGGCCGAAAGTGGCACTTCCGCTATTGGAGCCACCGCCACCGCCGGAATAGCCACCGCCACCGCCGCCATGATAACCTGACCCTGTAAGTCCCGAACTTCCTCCTCCACCAAATCCACCTTTTCCATCACCATTGCCTCCGGCACCACCGTTTACGTAGGAAAACCCTCCTGTACTTCCATTTCCATTCCCAGTATAACCTGCGCCTCCCGATCCATCTACGGTTGGATTACCGGTGCCTGCATTTCCTCCATTTCCGCCACTGCCACCTGCAGCCTGGACAAAGGAGGGTTCAGATGGATGAGGAATAGCGGACGCACCAGAATTCCCGGATTGTGCCGCTCCTCCGTTGGGACCACTGGTACGGCCACTTGCACCGCCACCGCCGCCACCTGCAATCAATAAACTGCTGTTGCGCACTACATAGGATCCGCCGCCACCGCCGCCACCTGCATAGGTTGATGTACCTGTGGATTGAAGGCCCATTTGTCCAACCAACAACTGTATGGATTCTCCCTGCGTGAGCGTAAAGGTACCTTGAATGACCCCGCCATTTCCTCCGGTAAATCCGTATTGTCCCGGTCCACCTCTGGCGCCGGCGGCAGTTATCTGATACGTTCCGGTTTGTGGAACCACCCAGGTTTGAATACCGTTGTTCACGGTTACTACGCCTGGTCCATAAGCTGTATTACACTGTGATTGAGATGGGCCGAGTCGCCCGGTGGCACCGCATGGCGTAAAGGTTTGGGTGAAAGGTTGGCATAAACTAATCACCACAGATTGGGTCAAGGTGGCGGTGCAACCCACACTGTTTGTCACCGTAAGGGTTACTGCATACGTACCGGCATTGGTCCAAGTCACTTGTGGATTTTGGGTGGAAGCGGTAGCCGGCGTTCCACCGGTAAAAGTCCACGCATAACTACTCATGCCCGCGGGTCCGGAGAACGTCACTGCATTATTGATGGAGCCCGTCAATGGCGTAAAAACAGCCGAGGGAATAGACGGGTTCACCGTGAGGCTGCTGGCAGCAGAAATGCCACAACTGTTGCTTGCCGTTACGGAAACAACCCCACTCTGGCTTCCTAAATTCAGTACTATGGAATTACTACCTTGCCCTGAAACCAAGGTAGCACCGGGAGGAATGCTCCAAGTATAATTACTTGCATCCGCTTGGGGTGTCACACTATACGTGAGTCCGGTTTGATTCACACAAAAGTCTGAGGAACCAGAAATGGCAGAGGGCGTTGCTGGAGCCGTTGTACATTCACATGCTGTAGCGCGCCAACCTCCTGAAAAATAAGTTTCCACACATTGGGTGGTCGTATTGAAAATCTGCAAACCCGGGGTAGGCGTGGGAATGGTGGCCCGTTGTGCTGTAGTAAGTCTTGGCAATAAAAAACCACGGTTGGTAAAATCTACCTCAAGACCGGCTGAAGGATGCGGCGGATTATTTGACCCAACGGTGACGCCTTGTGCTCTAAGCTCCAGAAAAAGGGAAAGAGACCAAAGGAGTGCTATGAAAAAGTAAAATCGGGACAAATATGGTAAGTTTTTCATGCTTAAAGATATCCAAAAATTGCAACTCAATGTTTAGGGGCATATCCGGGTAATGGTAATTTGACCTGATCCGGTTTGAAATTGCCCAAGATTTTGAATGGTTTGGCTGGCAAACTGGCTGCTTCCATTGTAGGCACCATTGGAGGTAGCCAGGTTGGTGATGCCGTTCGCGACAAAAGATCCTCCTCCGCCTGCCACATTGTTAGAGGGTCCTGCGCCTCCTGAATATCCGCCGCCCGCGCCTCCATTGGAATTACATGCACCTCCTCCACTGGCTCCGCCGCCAAATCCTCCACTTCCACTGCCACTGGACCAGTCACAACCCCAATTGGCTGGTGCGCCGCCATTTCCTCCATTCAGAAACGCCATTCCCGGCATGGATGGTGCGGGACTTAAGGTCGCCATGCTTCCATCTGTGGACCAACCTCCCCCGCCTGCGCCTCTGGAACCACCGGTTCCTCCTTGACCATTAACGCCGCCTCCCGATCCTCCGCCATTGTTCCCACCCGACGTGGTGGTCACTCCTGTGGCTGCATTATAATTTCCAAACCCAGCACCACCTCCGGCAATGAATAGCGGATTGCCATTTCTGACAATAAAACTTCCTCCACCGCCTCCACCGGGTGACCCAATGGTTGGAGGCGTTCCGCCTTTTTGACCCACCAAAAGTTGAAGCACATCGCCTTGGGTTAAATTGACATCTCCTGTCATAATAATACCTCCGCCTCCTTGTCCTAAAGAGCTGCTGGTGTTGGGATATCCATCTCCACCCTGGGCGCCTCTCACTTGAATTCTATAATTTCCGGTAAATGGAACCGTCCAAGATTGGATGCCACCTGACACGGTTACTACGCCCGGACCATACGCCGCATTGCATTGCGAAGCCGAAGGGCCAAATTGCCCCGAGGCGCCGCAGGTAGTAAAAGTATAAATCAAAGGTTGACAAGAAGTGAGTACCACCGTTTGGGTAATGCTATCCACACACCCCACCGCATTGGTTACCACTAATTTTACCGCAAAACTTCCTGCTTGGTTCCACGTAACTTGCGGGTTTTGAGTGCTGGCCGTAGCGGGTGTTCCACTAGGGAAAGTCCATGCATAAGTACTCATGCCTGCCGGACCGGAAAAAGTAATGGGTGTTTGAATGCCACCTGCTACGGGAGAAAAAGTAGCCACGGGAATGGAAGGATTGATATTCAGCGTGGCCGTGCCGGAGCTGCCACAACTGTTTTGGGCGACTACAGATATTGTTCCACCTGTACTGCCCATATTCACCACAATCGAAGAGGTTCCTTGTCCGGAAACTATCGTGGCTCCGGATGGAACGGTCCAGGTATAGCTGCTTGCATCGGCTTGCGGGGCAACGGTGTAAGTTACGTTTGATTGGTTTACACAGAATTGAGCTGGACCGGAAAGGCTTGGTGTAGCCGGTGGTACGGTGCAATTACATGCAACGGCTTTCCATCCGGAGGCGAAATAAATCTCCAAACATTCGGTAGTTAAATTAATGATTTGCAGCCCCAATGCCGGATTAACGATGGCATTTCGCTGGGCGGTTGTAAGTCGGGGAATCAAAAGCCCTTTATCCTGAAATTGCATATCAATGCCCGCCGAAGGATTTGGGGGTTGGTTGCTGCCTATGGTTACACCTTGACCCATGAGCGGATGAAACAAGAAGGAAAACAAAAAGCTAAGCTGGAAAAAAGTCTTCATTAAGGACAAATTTTAGTGATGGTGATGTACCCTGCCGCGGCATTACCGCCATTTTGATTGTTTTGGTTGGTTCCTGCATTAAAGGACCCTGCTCCTCCGCCGGGTGAATTATGCGAGGAGCTCATGTATCTGCCGGGATGGCCGCCTGTATATCCTCCGCCACCTCCACCGGAATGGGTACTACCTCCCCCGCCACCAAATCCGCCCGACCAGGTACTGTTGGCAGAGCCACTATATCCTGTTCCTCCGTTGGCGGTGGTTAAAAACCTTTCTCCGCCGGTGGACCAGCTGTCTGAGACGCCGTTTTGATTCCAGCCGGCACCTCCACTACTGCCGTTTTGCACGCCAAACAATCCTCCGGCGCCGGGGGTGCTATTGGAGGTGGCATTGGTTTGCGCTGCCGATGCAGGATGGCCCGGAGTGTTCCCGGAACTATAGCAATCCATGCCGCCTCCCCCACCTGCTGCAATAAGCAAACTCGCTTGACTTAGGTTATAAACAAAAGAACCACCGCCGCCTCCACAGCCTCCGCCGCCACCATTGGTGTTTCCACGTTGGCCTACCACCATGTCAATGGTTTGACCTGCAGTCAATGTAAAATCCCCCCGAATAATAGCTCCCTGTCCACCTAAGGTTCCACCTCCTTGTGCGCCTGCCGCCTCAATTCGGTAAGTAGCAGTTTCAGGTACAGTCCAAGTCTGTTTGCCCGAAGTTACAGTAACTACACCTGGCCCATACGCCGTGTTGCATTGAGATTGTGATGGCCCAAACCGTCCCGTCGCACCACACGGCGTAAAGGTTCTGGTAAAAGGTTGACACAAGCTGATAACGACCGATTGGGTGGAGGTAGCTGTGCAACCTACCGCATTGGTTACTTGTAAACTTACTACATAGGTTCCGGCATTTGTCCAGGTAACTTGTGGGTTTTGTGTAGATGCAGTAGCAGGGGTGCCGCCCGCGAAGGTCCATGCATAACTGCTCATGCTGGCAGGACCTGAAAAGGAAACTGCGTTATTGATGGATCCTGCAAGTGGCGTAAAGGTAGCAGAAGGAACCGAAGGATTTACCGTGAGGCTGCTGGCAGAAGACGTGCCACAACTATTGGCAGCGGTTACGGAGATAACACCACTCTGACTACCAAGATTTACGACAATGGATGGACTTCCTTGTCCAGAAACTACGGTAGCCCCGGGAGGAATACTCCAAGTGTAGGTGCTGGCATCCGGCTGTGGGGTTACGCTGTACGTAAGTCCCGTTTGGTTCACACAAAAGTCTGTTGGTCCCGATATCGCAGCAGGGGTAGCAGGCGCTGTCGTGCACTCACAGGCCGTGGCTCGCCAACCGCCATTAAAGTGAGTTTCTATACATTGGGTGGTGGTGTTGAAAATTTGCAACCCAACAGGTGGAGAAGAAATGGCATTGCGTTGCGTGGTGGTCAACCTGGGTAAGAGAAAACCGCTGTTGGTAGATTGTAAATCTAAGACGGCCGCGGGGTCAGGTGGGTTAGACGTTCCTATGGTAACGCCTTGGGAGGAAAGATGACTCACAGGGTGAATTAAACAGCATGAGACCAACCCTAAGATTTGAATTAATTTTCTCATTAGTACGTAATTACAATTTGTCCATGTCCGGAATGCACGCCGGATGCGTTGCTTGGGCTGGAACCGGAATTAAAACTACCTCCGCCGCCCCCGCTGCTATTGATGGCACCTGAACCACCGCCTGAATAGCCACCACCTCCTCCGCCGCAATTGCAATGTCCTGCGCCTACCGAACCACCTCCTCCGCCTAAACCAAAGGAGCCCTGCGTGGTGGTGGTACTGCTAGATTGGCCATTTTGGCCTGTAGATCCATTGGCTCCCGCATTGAATCCACGTCCACCATAGGAAAAGTTATTTCCACTATACACCGTTCCGCCTCCATCGCCGCCTCCTGTACCTCCTGAGCCGGAATTGCCGCCTCCCGCTTGGCCATTGGCAGAAGTGGTGCCTTGCATGTTCGAAATGGTACTGCTTCCATTGATTCCACCACCCCCACCTGCAACAATCAGGGGAGTTCCATTTAACACCACTCCGGAGCCGCCGCCACCCCCACTAGAGTTTGGGTCTGTGTTTCCTTGTTGCCCTACGATGATTTGTAATACTTGACCCGGCGTTAGAGCGAAGGTTCCTTCCATACGTGCACCCAAGCCACCCTGGCCAGATGAGGTGTTTCCTCCTTGGGCACCCAAGGCACGAATTCGCGCACTGGTGGCACAGGGTGGTACCGTCCAGGTTTGTAAGCTGCCTGTGTAATTGAATGTAACGGTAGTCGTTCCCGGTGCAGGACAATTGGTTACGGTTACGGTTTGTTGGGTACTTCCCACACAGCCTTGGGCATCTGTCACTTGTAACCCAATGGTCACAGCGCCTGTGCTACTCCAAGTAACTGAAGGATTGGGTAGGGTAGAGGTGGCCGGATTTCCCCCAGAGAAGGTCCAGGCATAGGTGACGCCCGAGGGTTGTCCGGTAAATTGTACCGGCTGATTCAAAATGGGTTGTGCCGGGTTTGCACTAAAACTTGGACTCGGATTTTGCGCTACCACACTGAGTGAGGTTGGGCTGGATGTTCCACAGAAATTTTGTGCTGTTACGGCGATTTGTCCTGTTCCGTTGGTAAAATTGACCACCACCGCTGTATCCCCTTGTCCACTAACTAGCGTGGCGCCTGAGGGTAAAGTCCAAGTATAGGAAGTTGCTCCTGCTACCGGAGCAATCCAATAATTTACTCCAGATTGATTTCCACACACTTGGTTCGGTCCCTGTATAAGCGCGGGGGCAGGTGGCGCTTGGTTGCAAGAACAAGACACGGATTTCCACCCGTTATTGTGGTAAATTTCTAAGCAGGAAGTGGTTGTGTTGTAAACTTGAAGGCCAATGGTCGGATTTTGAATGGCATTTCGTTGGGTGGTGGTGAGCCTGGGAAGGGCGAGGCCGCCGGTGGTCGATTGGATATCTAACGTGGCCGAAGGATGCGGAGGGTTGTTGCTACCAATGGTGACGCCTTGGGCATGAACTGAGAGGGTGGACCAAAAGCAATGGCATGCAGCAAGAAAAAAGGACAAATAAAATGTGCGGTACATGGGGCTATATTGTGGCAGATAAAATTAAGTCTTTTTTAAACCATTTTCGGATAAAATGCAGGTGAAGTTTGACATATCAACACCTCTCAATTCAAAATAATTAGAATAAAGGTCAACTATTGACCTTTGTTCGTTGCTTTGGAGACCACACTAACATTGTGTATCGGAAAAAAAACTTAGCCCCGAACAAAGTGAAGGCATACAGCAGAAATAATGATAATGAAATAGAAGCTTATAAAACTTAACGCGTAGACTAGGCTGGTTTTTAAGTAATTCATCCATGCATGCGGTCTAAAAAAATCCCCCAAACTCCAAATCCCATAACCAAACATTAAAAGAGAACCAAGTGAATAAGGGATCTTAGGTAAGAAATACAACACGCCCTCAAATCCCAAAAGAAGCATCATTTCAATGCCCAAGGAAAAACATAAAATGGCCAATATCTCCACATAATGATAGGGGCTCTTTCGGAAAAACAATTTAATCCAAAGACTCATCACCAGTCCTAACATGACATTGGCATACCCATAGTGACTGGAAACCCAGGCCATAATGGAAACAAATGGATTATTCTCCCCAAATTTTGCATAATCAAATACAGGGGTCACCTTAAGCATCTTGCTAAAAACCGTGTAAAAAAAAGAGGTTGCAAGTAAAAAAGTGAGGGGTTTCACAAATTTACTGCGGTCTCCTGTAAGATACTCCCGTAAAGCGGCGCCCGGTCGGGTCATCAAAGAGGAAAAAGTGTAAACCAACCCTTTTTCAACATTGAACAAGCCTGCCAATTCCAGCATTAAGTAGCCGCCATCCATTTTTTTCCAAGACTTGGGTTTCCCACATTGTGCGCAGAAAGGGCCTGTCATTTCGGCGCCACATGATTTGCAGGTGGATTCGACATTATTTTCCATTTTTTAATGGGCTAAATGCTATTGATAAAAGGCTGAAAAACCATGTGTTAAATATACCTTGAATGGCGTGAAATGAGATGTGAAATCTCATATTTTTTGACAAAAAGAAAAGCCCCTGGTCACCAATGGTTACCGGGGGCTTTGCCTTACGTTGCGGGTTTGGGGCTTAATACGCCCGAATGGCACGCAAGATATACGTGTTCAAATGAAATCTGTTTCCGGACGCATTTCCATTGGTAAAAGAGAAGGTCCATTCATCTTCTCCTTCATATTTGGTTCTGCTCCAATAAAATCCGGATAAAAGGAGGGGGTCCGCTTCTTTGATTTTGGATAAAGCCAAATTCACTTGTTCACGGTTCTTCCATAAAATGGCCAATTCATCAATGGAGGGTAAATACCAATCGTCAAAGCCGCCAGTTTCCAAATCATCGCATAGTTTTCCTGCAGGAGATAATTTAGCCGGTGCTGCTTGCTCAGGTTTGGGTGGATTCAATCCTGTCCAATTGGCAGTAGGAGTTGCTTTTTTCGGAGCCGCAGGCTTGGTGTCAATGTTGGGCGTAAACTCCAAATCATGCAAGCTCACCACCAAACCATGCTCCACACCTTTGGAATCTTTCCACTGATGAAACACCACTCCTCCTCCGTATGTTTCTCCAATGCTGAATAAAAAGGTACCCTTGGTCGAATCCAATTCTGCAGCCGGTGGGGTAAAGAAAAACGGCATTACACCCAAGGTGCGAAAGGATTCACCCCCATTCACGTCAAGACCAACTTCAAGGAAGTAATCTCCTGAGGTCCAAACTATTTCTTGTATTTTTCCTTTTTTAACCGTTCCTTTTCCTAATTCAATTTGAAACTGTCCCGCACCATCTGTGGTGGTTTTATGTGTCTCCGTGTATAGGGCTTCACCGGTTGGCTCTGTTTTAAGTACGGAAAGTTGGACCGCTATGGGCGCAGAAACCAACTTATTTCCAGACGCCGTGTAAGCCACGCCACGGTAGGGTAAAAATTTGGATTGAGCCACCAGCTTTTGGGTGCTCATTACACCCAAAAGGAGGACCAGCGCACCGATCATTAGGCCATTTATTTGGCGGGAAAAAGAAGGTTGGCTTTTAGTTTTCATACAAAAGGTTCAAAACGTTGGTTCGGACAAATGTCCTTTTATTTTAGGACAGGATACAATGTAGAAGTAAAGAAACGATTAAGGTTCTAAGTTTTATCACATTATTAAAACCCAACTTATCGAGAATATCCATAAAGCTAGGTTTTTAAAAGAGGCGCAATAAAACCGGTCTAAAGTAATATTATTTTTCTCAATTATCCAAAGATTTGGTGGTTCACTCACTTTTAAAATGCTTTTAGGGTTTGGGTTTTATAATTGTATTCATCGTGTTTATTATCAATGGATAAAATCGCTCATAGGTCCATTCAAGCTAACTTTTAAATCGCTATTAGGGGATTGGCAATGAAGGTTGACGTAAGAAATATTCCTTTATTGGCATATTCAAAATGGTTTTAAGTTTTGTTTTAATGAAGCGCATCTTATCTAACGTAAACTACGCCTTACGTTCACGGTCTGGGTAAACACCCACCTCATGTTTTAATTTAACACCATCCCAGACGGTTATGGCATTGGAGCCAACTTTACTCAAAATTCAAGGCCCTGCGCCCGTAGCGGAAAGTTATTTCTTACTTTTGTACCTATATCATACATTCCATGGAAGACAAAACGCCCATGTCCGTTGAAGAAAAACGGGAGCTACTAAAGAAATTATTGCGTGAGAAAGCGGCGGCTGCAGCTACAGCTGCCCCTGCAAGCTCAGGTGCAACTGCCGGAGCCACCAAAGATTTTTCACAATATTCGGATTTTCAACAATGGCCGGAGGTGCAAACCTTAAAAGCCCAGTTTCAAACCTTGCAAATGTTGCAAGTGGAAAATCCCTACTTCCGGGTCAATGAAAAATTGGTCAATAATAAAACCACCATCGGGGGGCGTGAACTTATCTCTTTTTCTTCCTACAATTACACAGGTCTTTCCGGTGACCCACGGGTAACCAAAGCCGCACAAGATGCCGCAGGAAAATATGGCACTTCCGTTTCTGCTTCGCGCATTGCTACGGGAGAAAAACCTTTGCACCAGGAATTGGAGCATGCCTTGGCCGACCTAATTGGTACAGAAGATGCCATTACTTTGGTCAGTGGGCATGCCACTAACGTTACCGTTATTGGTCATTTGATGCGGGCCGGTAAAGATTTGATTGTTTACGACGCCCTCTCTCATAACTGTATTATTGAAGGTGCGGTGCTCTCCGGCGCCCGACGCATCGCTTTTCCCCACGAAGATTGGGAAGCTTTAGATCGCATTTTAACCGAAAACCGCGGCGATTACGAGCGGGTGCTCATCACCATCGAAGGGGTGTACTCCATGGACGGCGATATTGCCAACCTTCCTAAGTTCATTGAAATTAAGAAAAAACACCATGCCCTTTTGTTTGTGGATGAAGCCCATTCTATTGGTGTGATTGGTCCCAATGGACTTGGTATCCGAGATTATTATGGCGTAGATGCCAACGATGTAGACCTTTGGATGGGTACTTTTTCTAAGTCTTTTGCAAGTTGCGGCGGATACATTGCGGGAAAAAAAGTGTTGATTGATTACTTAAAATACAATACACCCGGTTTCGTTTACTCCGTGGGAATCAGTCCGGCCAATGCGGCGGCGGCACTTGCCTCTACCCGCATCATGAAGTCGGAACCATGGCGTGCCCTGAAATGTCAGGACAACGCTAGGAAATTCCTCGCCTTGGCCAAAGAAAATGGTTTGGATACCGGACCAAGTAAAGATACCGCGGTTGTTCCTGTGATTACGGGAAATTCTGCGCATGCCCTTATGTTGGCCGATGCGCTATTCAAAGATGGCATTAATGTTCAGCCGATTCTTTATCCTGCCGTGCCCGATGAAGCTGCACGCTTACGCTTCTTCATCACCAGCGACCATACCGACGAGGACATCACCTATACGGTAACCAAAACAGCCGAACATTTGCATCGCATTCGCCGAGACCATGGAACCGTTGCATTTCCTAAATCCATGATTGGATAATGTTTCGTTCACTGTTGGGCGCGACCTTCCTTTTGGTATTAAGTGTCGCTTGTGGCCCTAAGGCAAACCAAGCATCTGAAGAAGTTCAGGTGCAAACTGGCTATGCCCAAGGTACTACTTACGTGATTAAATATCGAAGCCATCCCATTCCTGCGGATTCTTTTCAAGCCATTTTCGATGGAATTGATGCCTCTTTATCACTCTGGGACTCCACTTCCATCATTAGTAAACTCAACCGAGGAGACTCCAGCGTAAAAGCAGACGCCCATTTCCAAGCCGTTTTTAATGCGGCCAAAGAAGTGTTTGAACAAACCCAAGGATCTTTTGACCCTACCGTTCTGCCCCTGGTTCAATTCTGGGGATTTGGTGGAGATAAATACGCTTTCCCGGATAGTATTTCCCCCGTTTCCATTGATTCGTTGAGACGCTTTCAAGGATTTGACCAAGTGCGTTTGGTGGGAGAAAAGGTACGAAGGTCTAAATCCGGCATTCAATTAGATTTCAATGGTATTGCCCAAGGCTACACCGTAGATGTGCTAGGTGCTTTTTTGGAACGGCAGCAGGTCAAGGATTTCATGATAGAAGTAGGTGGTGAAATTCTAGCCCGTGGCGATGGGACGACGGGTGATGGCTGGAACATTGCCATTGACAAACCCGTAGACCCGGATGCACCGCGAGAAATCCAAGCCATCCTAAAACTCCGTGAAGCTATGGCTACCTCCGGCAGCTATAGAAAGTTTTATGAAAAGGATGGGACCAAATATTCTCATACCATTAATCCTAAGACGGGATACCCGGTCACCCATTCTTTACTTTCGGTTTCTGTAGTTGCCCCTTCCGCCATGATGGCAGATGCTTATGCCACGGCTTTTATGGTCATGGGGGTTCAACAAACCATGGCCTTTCTCCAAGAACATCCAGAACTCATGGTGTACATGATTTTCTCTGACCCCCTGGGACAATTGGATACATGGATGAGCGATGGACTGAAAGAACGAATGGTCATGGAACGTTCAGCCTCCTAAGTCATGCTTCAATTGCTGCGTCAATATAAATGGTTCTATAGTCTTTATAACCTTTGGCATCCTCGTCTGCTCAAGCATAACTTGGAGGTGTATAAAAAAATTGGCCTAAAGAAAAGTTACTTCAGTCCCATTTCATCTTTGGATTTTAAGGGGAAAGTTTTACCTGAACCTCCCGTTCCACCTCTAGATCAGCGTTTGGCAGACACCGCGATTTGGTCTCAATTATCCAACGAAACCCGACAAGCCCTGCTTGATTTCGACCAACAGGGTTTTGCCATTTTACCCGCCTATTTCACTGGTGAGCAAGTAGATTTAGCCAACCAAGAGGTCCAAAGGCTGGAGAAGTCAGGAAAAGGAAAGTTCAATGCAGCCGGAAAAATGATGTTTGCTTTTCACCAAAGCGAGCACCTGGCGCACATGGGAGGCCATACACACATGATTGAGTTGCTTTCTGCACTTATGGGAAGAGAGGCCGTTCTTTTTCAAAGCATCAATTTTTTAAAAGGCAGCCAACAGCCCACCCATTCGGACAGCATCCACATGACCACGTTTCCATTGGGAAATCTAATCGCCATTTGGGTCGCTCTGGAAGATATTCAGCCGGGTTCGGGTGAGTTGCATTATTATCCCGGTAGCCATCGGTTACCTTATTACATGAATGCCGATTATGACAATGAGGGAACGCGTTGGAAAATCGGGCCTAAGCCCTACACGGCTTACGAAGCCATGTTAGCTGAAAAAATTCAAGCTTTTGGACTGGCCAAACATCGGTTTTTACCAAAGAAAGGTGATGTGTTGATTTGGCATGCCAACCTCTTGCATGGAGGAGAACCGGTAACCGAGCCGCAGGCCAGTCGGAAATCTGTTGTTTATCATTATTTTGGGAAAGGCGTGGTGTGTTATCATGAAATCACCCAACGTCCGGCATTGATTGGCAAAACCACCGTGTAAGTGATGTGGGGGTCTGTATTTTTCCGAGCCCCGAAGGACCAAGTGCCTGTAAGTTTTATTTTTTCAGCATGGTTAGTGCTTTTGGTGGCTGGATTTTTTACCTCCACCATGTTTGTGGATGGCATCACGTATGCGACCCTGGCTAGAAACCTGGCCGAAGGCACCGGAACATGGTTTTCGCTTCATTACACCGATACACTGGCCCCCGTTTTTTATGGTCATCCGCCCCTATGGATGTGGATTGAATCTTTCTTTTTCAGGATTTTCGGAGACCAAGTTTGGGTGGAACGCTTTGTCTCTCTGCTGTTTTTTGCTCTTTTTCTTTTTTTACTTTGGAAGGTGGTCAAGACCCCATCGTTCTGGTTGGCCCTGTTACCCTTGACCCTTGGACTGTGCTGGTGGATTCCGGGACAAAACTTACTTGAGATTCCATTGGCAGGTGGTTTACTTTGGCTGGCTTATCGCGCCGAACAGTCGGAAGACCATCCTCGGCTTGTATGGTATTTAATTCAAGGCCTGATTTTCACAGTGGTTTTGATGATCAAAGGACCCGTAGCGGGTGGAATTTTACCCGGTGTGGTAGCTTTTCATTGGGCGGGAAAAAAATCATGGCGCACCATAGGATGGCATGTGTTTTTTTTACTTTTTGTACCGGCCTTGGTGTTTGGTTTAATGGTGTGGTTTCATGCTCCCGCTAAGTTGTATGCTCAACAATACGTGATCCAACAGTTTTTAGGTTCTGCTCTAACGGAGAAAACGGCGCCTTATCGTTGGTATGTGTTGGAGCGGTTGTTTTTAGAATGGTTGCCTTTTTGGGGATTATTAGGGTGGGCCGCATGGAAAAGTCAAAGGGAAGTTTGGCGCACCTTGCCATGGGCCAAGATTTGGCCTTGGTGGATCACCGGTTTGGCCAGTATTTTACCCTTCCTTCTCATTGAAAAGCAAAGTCATTTTTATTTATTTCCGGGTGTTTGCTTATTGCTCCCCGGCTGTATCCGCTTGTTGCAGCACGTAAAGCCTGTGACCCTGGCAGCGTTTAGGCCATGGATGGTTGGTGTATGGCTTGTCTCGACGGTGGTGTTGGGTTTTATTTTCTCAACTCCTACCACGGATAAAAGGAAGATACATGAAGCCGTGGCTCATTTTGCGGCTCGGCATCCCAAAGGTACCGCCGCCTTTACCTGCCATGCGCAATGGACCAATTGGTATTTGCATGCCTATTTGGCCAGACATGGTAAGATGAGTTTATATGCGAGGAATCAGGATTGTGAGCCTATACTTACGCGCTAAGCCGTGATGGCAGGCGGGAAAAGCTGATTTATTTTTCCAACCAATACGCACTGTTCGATTTTACCCGAGTGGTCATGTCTATGCCCATCATGGTCAGAATGACCTCCACCTCCGAATGTCTGTTGGATGTTAACACATAGCCGAAGGTCCGATGAAGCACTAACTCACCCGTTTCCTGAAATTTAACTTTGGCTTGGGCAAATGCACCTTTGGGCTGAGGTAAATGACCCGTACTGCTCATTTGTACAAAGGCAGAATCCGCAGTATAACGCAACAAAGTATAGGTAGTTACCGTCTGGATTTCACCCATTTCGGAGGCAATGGTTTGGCTTTCTTCCCACGCGTCTCCGGGTTTTACAGGTTGCTCCGGAAGCGGCATGGCCCAAAGAGCGGATTGACTGTTGTAAGCATTTCCCAGCGCCTTTTGAACTTTGGCCGACAGGCTGTCATTTTCGGCCACTGTGGCCACTTTGCCCCGCGCACTCACTTGGTGTTTTACAGGCACATGCAGCAAACTTTCAAACATCTCTTTCATTACCTGAAGGTTTCCCGCGGCGCTATCGGGGTATTCAGAATTATACACCCCTCCATCCACCATGCCTTCTAGGGGAGAACGCATCTCCATCCGTACTTTTTCCATGATAACCAAGGCTTCCGCTCCTTCGGCTTGGGGCGTAAACTGCAAACTTTGCACGGAATTCATCAGCGCCGTCATTTGCATGGACACGGCTTCCGTTTCCGTAGAAACCCGTTGGTTCATTTTAAATTGGCTGGCTTCCGGCTGAAAAACAAGGGAAATGGCTTCCTGGTCCGGATAAATGGGTTGGTTTGGGGTGGCTTGTTCTTGTTTACAAGCGCCAAATCCCAAAAGGGTGCAAACGGCTGCAGCGGTGAAAAAAGACGTTTTCATGCGTAGGGCTTTTGTGGCTATGATTTTTCCTGTGAAAGATAATGAAGGTTTCGTTGCAAGCGTTGTAATCCGGGTCGCTTCAAAGGCGACTTGCCAAAAATCTCTGAAAAGGCTTGTTCGGTAAGGTTTTGCCAATCTTTCCCGGAGAAGGAAAAAATTTCAGGTAGCGGCGTAAAGGCCGTCTCATGGTGGGGCGTGGAAAACCGATTCCATGGACAGACTTCCTGACAAATATCACAGCCAAACATCCAATTTTCCATTTTGTCCGAAAACCCGGATGGAATGGCATCTTTGAGCTCAATGGTGAAGTAGGAAATACATTTGCTGGCCTCAATTTGATAAGGCGTGAGGGCTTCTGTAGGGCAAGCGTCGATGCATCGGGTGCAGGTACCACAGAAGTCTCCAATGGGTCCATCGGGAGCTAAATCTATATCCACCAAAATTTCTCCAATAAAAAACCAACTGCCGGCTTTGGGCCGAATCAGGTTGGTGTTTTTTCCGACCCAACCCAAGCCACTTTTCTTCGCCCACACTTTATCCATAACCGGTGCGGAATCTACAAAGGCACGGCCATGAATATCGCCAAAGGCTTCCTGCATCTGGAAAAGCAGACCCTTTAATTTTTCCCGAATGACCTCATGGTAATCTTCTCCATAAGCATAGCTGCTGATTTTTGGGAGACCTTCAGGTTGTTTTTTTTCAGGAAAGTAATTGTATAAAAAGGAAATGACGGACTTGGTGCCTTCTAGTAATTTTCTCGGATCCAGTCGCTTATCGAAATGTCTTTCCATGTAGGCCATGCGCCCATGGTGACCTGATTTTAGCCATTGTTCGAGGCGAGGCGCTTCTTCGTCTAAGAAATCGGCTTTGGAAATGCCACAAAATTGGAACCCCAAGGCTTGGGCCATGGCTTTTACCTGGGTCGCCCTTTCGCTGGCCAAATGGTCAGATTGGGTCATCGCCAAACAAATTGGGTTGAAGGCCAGGTGGCTTTTTCCGTCCCAAATGTGCGTAGGCTTTGTCCATGACAATGCGCCCTCTGGAGGTACGGGCTAAAAATCCTTCCTGGATTAAAAAAGGTTCGTACACCTCCTCCAAGGTTCCGGCATCTTCTCCTACGGCCGTAGCAATGGTTGTAATCCCAACGGGACCGCCTTTGAATTTATCCATGATGGCCGTAAGAATGCGGTTGTCCATTTCATCCAAGCCATAACGGTCTACATGTAAAGCTGATAAGGCGATTTTCGCAATATCTGCATCAATGGAGCCATTTCCTTTCACTTGCGCAAAATCACGCACCCGACGCAGCAACGCATTGGCAATCCTTGGTGTACCTCGGCTTCTTCCTGCAATTTCCATGGCGGCTTCCACCGAAATGGGTACGCCTAAAATACCGGCAGACCGAATGACAATGCCCTGAAGCACATGCGCTTCGTAATAGGAAAGGCGTGAATTGATTCCAAAACGCGCACGAAGTGGTGCGGTGAGCAAACCGGACCGGGTGGTGGCACCCACTAGGGTAAAAGGATGCAAAGCAATTTGAACGGAACGCGCATTGGGTCCCGAATCAATCATGATATCAATCCGGTAATCTTCCATGGCGGAATACAAATATTCCTCCACGGTGGTATTGAGCCGGTGAATTTCATCGATAAACAATACATCGTTTGGCTCAAGGTTGGTGAGTAATCCAGCCAAATCGCCGGGTTTTTCCAAGACAGGTCCCGAAGTCATTTTGAGCCCTACACCCATGTCATTGGCAATGATGTGGGCCAAGGTAGTTTTACCCAAACCGGGAGGCCCATGCAATAGCACATGGTCCAGTGCTTCGCTCCTTTGACGCGCTGCCGCCACAAAGATTCGTAAGTTCTCGACCACCTGAGGCTGGCCCGAAAATTCAGAAAAAGCCACCGGCCGAAGGGCGCGTTCTACATCGCGTTCCCCGCCATTCAACCGTTCTTTGTCCGGATTTAGATGTTCATTCACCTTACAAAAATACAAGCCCGAACCAATATGTGGTGATTTTTCTTTGGATATCCTACCTTGGTGGGGAATCTTTACTTTTGTACCATGAAAAACCAAGGTTTGTTTCGTTGGGTCTGTGGCGCACTCTTGCTGTTTTCCTTGGGTTGCAAGGAAGGTGTACCCGATGTATCCCATATTTCCCTCTCCCTGGGTTTTCAAAGAATGGACCTTCAATTGTCCGAAGCGGCTCCAAAAGGCCCTGAGGCGGTGAAAAAAGTGCTAGACTCTTTTCCTGATTTTTCTCAAATCTATGTGTATCAGTTGTTGGATCTTCGTGTGCCGGAAGACTCCATTCCTGCCGCAGTTACTCGGTTTTTTCTGGAACAAGACATCAGAGACCTGCAAGACAGTGTGAAGACCTGTTTTTCGAGTTTGGAAAAAGAAGAAGAAGCCATCACCAGGGGATTCCAATATTATCAGCATTATTTTCCAGGACGCACGGTGCCCCAAGTGGTTTTTTACCTGTTTGGTTTTAATTATGTGGCCGTTCCCTTGGAAAAAACACTATACCTAAGTTTGGACCAATATCTGGGAACTTCTTCTATGTTTCTAGGCCATTTGCCGGACTACATTCGGAACCGCCGAAGGAAAGAATATTTGCCTATAGACGCTTTAAAAGCTTGGATGATGGTGGATTTTGACACCTTGTTTGAAAGAAAGAATCTGGGAGAAGAAATGATTTATATGGGTAAAATGCACCATGTGCTGCACAAACTTTTTCCTAACTCACCCGATTCTTTGCGTTTTGGCTTTTCCCAGGCCCAGCTAGATTTTTGTGGATTGAATGAATATAAAATCTGGAATACCCTTTTGGAGGAAGAGGTGTTGAATACAGAAGATTTTCGCGTGAAAGAGAAATATTTGGGAGAAGCGCCATTTTCACCCGGAATGCCTCGGGAAGCACCTGGTCGGGTGATCGAATGGGTAGGTGCGCGGATTGTCCAACAATTTATAGCGCAAAGACAGGTGTCTCCGGACTCCTTAATGCATATTTCAGAACAGGAAATTTTATTACGTTCGGGCTATCGACCCAAAAAACAATAGATGTATGGAAGCGCGGGAATCGGACATTACGTTGCATGTAAAACTGGATGCCAATAACAATCCGGTACACTTAAGCTGGACGGCCACAGAAGGCGGCATGGAGCCTCAAAGAGAAATCAAAGCGCTGATGCTGCATCTTTGGGATGTAAAGGAAAACAACAGCATGCGGATTGAGCTGTGGAACCAGCAATTCATGGTGGAAGAGATGCGCACGTTTGTGTTTCAGGCCTTGTTGTCCATGGCCGACACCTTGGACCGCTCCACCGGCGACCACGATGCTGCGGCAGATTTACGCACATTTGCCCAGCAATTGGCGGAAAAGCTGGAGTTATAAGGCCATGTGGTTTTTAAGAGCGGTGGGCGAGGGTTGAAGGGTGGAATTGGGATTTTGGGTTCAATCGCCCCAGTCTGTTTTCTGTTTGGAATCCACCAAGGCTTGGCAAAAGACAAGTTTAAATTTTTTTACGGCTGAATTGGATGCACCCCATCCGCTCCCCAATGACAGCACCAAAACAACCCATGAATAAAAAAGGCTTCCGGTAAGGGAAGCCTTCTGTTTTTTGCAGATCATGAACCGCAAGCTTCGCAATCTTCCGGATTGTCCAGTGAGCAAGCGATTTGACTTACGGCTTCTTCGGCCATAGCGGGATTTCCGCCCTGAACGGAACGCGCGGAAGCCATATCCACCGTGAATTTCACGGCATCCGCCGCGGCTTTGGTTCTTAAGTAATACATACCGGTTTTGAGTCCTGCACGCCACGCGTAAAAATGCATGGACGACATTTTGGCCAAATTCGGTGATTCCATGAAAATATTGAGGGACTGGCTTTGGTCAATAAATGCCCCACGGTCCGCCGCCATGTCAATCAAGTCTTTTTGCTTGATTTCCCAAACGGTTTTGTAAAGCTCCTTGATGTTTTGTGGAATACCGTCGATGTTTTGAATTGAGCCATTATGCGCCATGATGGCGTTTTTCATGGCCGGCGTCCAAAGGCCTAAATCGACCAGGTCTTTCAACAAATATTTATTCACGATGGGAAATTCGCCCGAGAGCACGCGACGCATGTACATGTTCGAAGTGAACGGCTCAAAACATTCGTTGTTTCCTAAAATTTGCGCGGTAGAAGCCGTGGGCATAGGCGCAATTAAAAGGGAATTGCGAATGCCATATTTTAGGATTTCTTCTCGCAACACATCCCATTCCCAACGGTCTGAAGGTTTTACATTCCACATGTCGAATTGGAAAATACCTTTAGACATGGGCGAACCTTCATACGAGCTGTACGGTCCATCTTCTTTGGCGATGTCCTTGGAAGAGGTCAGCGCTGCATAATAAATGGTTTCAAAAATATCTTTGTTCAGCTGTTTGGCTTCCGGCGAATCGAACGGCATGCGCAGCTTTACAAAGGTATCCGCCAGTCCTTGTACACCAATGCCCACGGGGCGGTGACGAAGGTTAGAGTTTCTGGCTTCTTTGATGGGATAATAATTCCTGTCAATGATTCGGTTCAAGTTTTTGGTGACCATGTAGGTCATTCTGAACAAGGCTTCGTGATCGTATTTCCCGTCCTGAATAAATTTAGGCAGGGCAATCGACGCCAGGTTACATACCGCGACTTCGTCTGGTGCCGTATATTCAATAATTTCCGTACAGAGGTTGGAAGACTGGATGGTGCCTAAGTTTTGCTGGTTGCTTTTCCGGTTGGCTGCATCTTTAAACAGCATGTAAGGCACACCGGTTTCTATTTGGGCTTCCATGATTTTGGCCCAAAGGTCTCTGGCTTTTACCTTTCTGCGGGCTTTGCCTTCTGCTTCATATTGGGTGTATTTGGCTTCAAATGCTTCACCCCAACATTCATGTAATCCGGGCGCTTCGCTTGGGCAAAACAGGCTCCATTCTTGGTCGTCTTCGACCCTTTGCATAAAGAGGTCACACACCCAAAGGGCAAGGAAAAGGTCGCGGGTGCGTAAATCTTCTTGACCCGTATTTTTTTTCAGGTCTAAAAAGTCGAAAATATCGTTGTGCCAAGGCTCCAGATATACCGCGAAGGAACCCTTCCGCTTTCCGCCGCCTTGGTCTACGTAGCGTGCGGTATCATTAAAAACCCGCAACATGGGGACGATTCCATTGGATGTGCCGTTGGTTCCTTTGATATACGCCCCTTTGGCTCTGATTTTATGTAAGGCTAAACCAATGCCGCCGGCAGATTGAGAAATCTTGGCGCATTGTTTCAGGGTGTCATAAATACCATCGATGCTGTCTTCCTTCATTTGTAAAAGGAAACAGCTACTCATTTGTGGTTTTGGGGTACCGGAATTGTAAAGGGTCGGCGTTGCATGGGTAAACCAACCTTCAGATAAAGCGTGGTAGGTTTCAATAGCAGACTGCAAATCTTCTTTATGAATACCCAGCGCCACCCGCATGTACATTTGCTGTGGGCGTTCGGCAATTTGACCGTTGATGCGGAGCAGGTAACTTTTTTCCAGGGTTTTGAATCCAAAATAATCGAAATGGTAATCTCGGTCGTAGATTAAGGTTGAGTCAAGTAGCTCTGCATTTTTTTCAATGATTTCCCAAACATCTTCGGCCAAAAGGGACGCTTTGAGGCCGGTGGTGGGATCGACGAAGCTATGCAGGGCCTTCATGGCTTTGGCAAAAGACTTCTGGGTGTTTTTGTGCAGGTTGGAAACGGCAATCCGGGAAGCCAGCAAAGCGTAATCCGGATGTTCTATGGACATGGCTGCTGCTTCTTGCGCCGCCAGGTTATCCAATTCTGTGGTTTTGATACCGGAAAAAATACCATTAATGACCTTTTGAGCCACTTTCACCGGGTCCACATATTGGCTATGCAGGCCATAGGATAGTTTTACGATGCGCGCTGTAATTTTGTCAAATTTGACAGCTTCCCTGCGGCCATCCCGCTTTACCACAAACATTTCAGTCATTTTCCAAAAAGGCTAAGTTTCCTAGAGAAACAGGTTTAAAATTCTTCTTCTAAGCTAAATCCGGAGGTTACATCGGCTTTGATGTATTCGCTCACCCTTTTTTCAAAGAAATTGGTTTTCCCTTGCAAGCTGATAAAATCCATGAAGCTAAAGGGGTTTTCGACTTTGTAGATTTTTTCGCAGCCCAGCACACTAAGCCAGTGGTCTGCCACAAATTCAATGTATTGTGTCATTAATTTGGCGTTCATGCCTATAAGTTCCACGGGCAGGGCGTCGGTCACAAATTCCTTTTCAATGTCCACTGCGTCTTGAATAATTTCACGGATACGATTTTGTGGAACTTTGTTGCGTATATGCTGGTTGTAGAGGTGGCAGGCAAACTCACAATGCATGCCTTCGTCCCTGGAGATAAATTCATTGGAAGTGGCTAATCCGGGCATGAGTCCACGTTGTTTGAGCCAATAAATGGCACAAAACGACCCGGAGAAAAAGATACCTTCTACGGCAGCAAAAGCAATAAGGCGTTCTGCAAAACTTGGAGAGGAAATCCATTTCAGCGCCCAATTGGCTTTTTTCTTGACACAATCTAATGTTTCGATGGCTTTGAACAGCTGACCTTTTTCGGCGGTGTCTTTGATGTAGGTATCGATAAGCAGAGAGTACATTTCAGAATGGATGTTCTCCATCATGATTTGGAAGCCATAAAACATTTTGGCCTCGGTGTATTGCACTTCACGCACGAAGTTTTCTGCTAAGTTTTCATTGACGATACCGTCTGAAGCCGCGAAGAAAGCAAGGACATGCTTGATAAAGTGCCTTTCGTTGTCGTTCAATCGGTTGGCCCAGTCCGTTAGGTCTTGAGCGAGATCCACTTCTTCTGCCCGCCAAAATGCGCCTTGTTGTTTTTTATAATGTTCCCAGATGTCTTGGTGTTGAATGGGAAAAAGCACAAAACGATCAGGATTTTCCTGTAAAATCGGTTCTTGGTGCAAGGTTTCCCATCCAAGACCCTCTTGGGACAAAGCGGCGGAAGAAGTGGTTGATGGTGTCATTTTTCGTTATTGATTTAGTGGCGAAACGTCCAAAATGCGGACAAGTTGGACGTTTCAACCATGAAAATTATATCTGTAAGAAATTGATTGGTTCAAATATCAAAATTATCCGCTTGTGGTGGTGGTTTAACTATTAACAAATGGGGTCGTTTTATGAACAGGGTGTGGAAGATGTACCTGTCTTAACCTTTAGGTTACATGGACATAAGTAAATAATAGTGAATGACTTAAGGTCTTTTGAACAAAAGGTTGTTTATGGTTTGCTCGTTGATAAGTGATTTTAGGGGCGGAAATTGAGGATGGATGTGCCCTAAAAATGGTGTCGAATAAAAACCCCAATTTTCCAAATTTTTACATCTATTCTATATGTAAGAAAATGGGTTTTAATGTCCGTTTTTTTATTCTTTTTGCAAGTGCAATGAGGCGGTTTTCCCCATGTTTGCGTTGGTATGGGCCGTTTTAGCACCTGTTTTTTTAACACTTACACTTTAAGAAAACTACTTTTTTTTGTCGGCCCACCAAGTGGCGGCGATGGATAGTTGACCATACCAATCTTCTCCATACTTTCTAATCAAGGCTTCTTTAAGAAACTTGTAAACTGGCACTTGTAGTTCTTTTCCAAGTGTACAAGCGTCGTCGCAAATGTTCCATTCATCATAATTTACAGCTTCAAATTGGTCGAAAGTTTGCACCCGAATGGGATAAAGGTGGCAGCTAATGGGCTTTCGAAAACGAGTGGCTCCAGCTTTCCACGCATTCTCAATGCCACAATGGGCGGTCCCACTTTTATCAAATACCGTGTATGCACAGTGCTTGCCCTCTACCAAAGGCGTTACAGGCTCTCCATCTACATCGATGATGTGGGTGCCTAAAGTTTGAATGGTCGCTTTGCCATCTTCGGCTAAAAATGCTGAAATGGCCTCGTATTCATGGTGTAAGGTCTCCGTTTCTTCCTCCGTCAACGGGGCGCCGGCATCCCCCTTTACACAACAAATCCCTTTGCATGCCTGAAGATTACAGACAAATTGTCGCTCAAAAATTTCCCGGGAAACAATTTTTCCCTCAATCTCAATCATGGGAGGCTTTTTGCAAAGGTAAAATTCAGGAAAATGCGCTTCCATAGGAAATCTGTATTTTCGCTCAAATTTTTTGTCATGGCCCGCATTCTTACCGGTATTCAAAGTACCAACCAACCTCATTTAGGCAATATTTTAGGCGCCATACAGCCCTTGATTGCACGTTCACATTCGGGCGGGCATCAGGCTTTTGCTTTTATTGCTGACCTTCATTCCCTGACTACGGTTCGGGATGCGGATTTTCGTCGTGAAAGTTCATTGAGGGTGGCGGCGACATGGTTGGCTTGTGGTTTTGACCCGGATGCCCATGTGTTGTATCGGCAATCTGATTTGCCGGAAGTGACAGAACTTACTTGGTATCTGTCTTGTTTCGCACCGTATCCCATGTTGGCCAATGCACATTCATTTAAGGATAAGTCTGAACGAGTGAGTGAAGTGTCTGCCGGACTTTTTACCTATCCGGTTCTCATGGCTGCTGATATTTTAGGGTATGATGCAGAGGTAGTTCCTGTGGGTAAAGACCAATTGCAGCACCTTGAAATCACACGCGACCTGGCCAAATCTTTCAACCATTTGTATGGTGAAACTTTTGTGGTCCCGGAAGCTTCTGTCACTCAAGAAACCATGATTATCCCCGGCACAGACGGACAGAAAATGAGCAAGTCCTACCACAATTTCATCGATGTATTTCTGGAGGAAAAGGCCTTGAAGAAAGTGATTATGGGCATTCAAACCGACTCTACGCCACTGGAGGCGCCCAAAAACCCGGATACCTGTAACGTATTTAATCTATATAAAGTGGTGGCGCCATCGGCAGAAGTCGAACATTTGCGACAACGCTATCTGGCGGGTGGACTTGGCTATGGCCATGCAAAAACGGCTTTGCTGGAAGCGATATTGGTTAAGTTTCAAGACGAGCGACAGCGCTACCACGCCTTGATGCAAGATATTCCTCAACTTCAGCATACTTTGAAGATAGGTGCTGATAAGGCGCGCCCGGTGATTCAATCTGTTCTTCAGCGTGTGCGTACTAAATTAGGTTTTTAAGCCCGTCTTTTCCTTTGTTTGGGTACAATTTTTGCTGCTACCAAGGTCATGTGGCAAAAATGGATGTGTCTTTTCTTGGTTTTTGGTTGGAGGTTAGGACCAAGTATGTATTCGCAAACTCCTACGCCTCAGCCTAAAAGCCATGACGTTTTGGATAGCCTCTATATTGAGGAGGTAGAAAATAGTCGAAATCCAGACAAAGTCTTGCACGCGGAACCTTTATACATTGACTTGATTAGAGATTTGGGTGCCAGAAAAGGGGAAAAAGAATGGAATGTGGGTTGGGGAATGACAGATAACCGTGATTTTGACGCGTATCAGTTTTTGGTGGAGTATGAATGGGCGCCCATTCATCGTTTAGGGTTGGAGGTTGAATTGCCCTTTTCCCTATATTTTCCAACAGTATCAGGCGCCCAAACACCGGGTACCCGTTTGAATAGTTTCAAGTTTGCTGCCCAGTATTCTTTTTTTGTGTCGGAGCCGGCCAAGTTGAGTATGGCCGCAGGTTATTTACATGAAATTGCGTTGGTTCCGTTTCGGGACTATGGTAAAGAAACTTGGGTCCATGGAAATGTGTACAGTCCTTTTTTTGTGGCTGCGAAAAGATGGGGTGATCGGTATCATACTCTTTTATATACAGGCCCCGTTTGGGAACACGCTTTTTCCACCGGCATGGTGCAAACCGCGTTTCAAGCCAATGGGAGTTTTCATTACATGATTCCCGGTACCCGCAATTTTGTGGGTTTGGAAATCAATTCATGGCTGAGTCAGCACCGTTTAGATGTGGTGTTTAGGCCCCAAATGCGGGTAGCTATTTCCGAAAGTATGTTGGTAGGGATTGTTACAGGTATTCCTATATCTAAAGCCAATGAGCGGTTTAGTGCCTTTTTCCGATTGATTTACGAACCCGGCCACCGAAAGACGCATCCAAGTTAGCCCCGTAGAATCGTTAATTTTTAGATTTTCTTTGAAATGATTTTTGGCGTTTTGTACCTTTGTTCGAACCACCTCAGCGTTTTGAAATGAAAAAAGCGGCCGATCATTTTTCTTGTGCACAATGTCCTTCCCGGTCTCGCTCCGTATTTCACGATTTCCCTGATGAAGCGCAGCCTGGCCTTGAAGCCGGAAAGTCCTGCTTTGTCTATAAAAGAGGAGAGGCCATTTTTCACGAAGGCCACACCCCGCAAGGCGTCTATTGCATCAAAGAAGGAAAAGTAAAAATTGCCCGCGAAGGTTTTGAAGGGAAAGAACAAATCATCCGATTTGCTAAGGATGGAGATGTGGTTGGCTATCGGTCTCTTTTAAGTGGCGAGCGTTATGCTTCTTCTGCCGTGGCATTGGAAGAAACTTCGGTTTGTTTTATTCCAAGAAGTCAACTTTTACAAATGGTGACTTCTCAGCCCTGTTTATCCCTCAATTTTATTAAACAGGCCTGCACGGAACTTGGGGATGCGGGTAGGTTAATCACCAATTTGGCCCAGAAAAGCGTTAGGGAGCGCATGGCAGAAATTTTGCTCATGCTCAGAGAAACATTTGGCGAAACTGCCGAAGGTGCCATTGATGTGAAATTGTCCCGAGAAGAATTGGCCAACTTAGTGGGAACAGCTACAGAATCTGCCATTCGGGTACTTTCCGATTTTCAACAGGAAGGCTTATTGGAACTTAAAGGAAAGGCCATTCATTTAAAAGATCGGCCTAAATTATTGAAAACAGGGAAAATAGCTTAATTTCGCCTCGTTTTTAGAACCTCCTCATTTTTTTGTTTGTTGTAGGTTTTGGCTACCATGTCCCTTTGCCAAAAGTCATGGTTTTAGGTGATACATGTCATTGTGTAAGATAAGTGATTGGATGAATTTTGTAACCAAGCAAATGTACCGTTGAGTCAATCTGTCACCATACCTTTTTTGCAATCCAATTTCCACCTGGAGATAGGTGCAGACCTATTGGTTTCTGGTGAAGATCAATTTAAAGTGCATCGCTTGCATTTGGATAAGGGAGAAAGGTTGAGCCGTAGCTTTTGCCAGCAGGAAGGTGGTTTTATGGTGGTTTCCGGCCGGCTTCAGGAAAAAGGCAAGGACGGCTTAATGCACTGGTATGGCCCTGGCGATTTACACGGTTTCGGATTTCCTGCAGTGTGTGAATCTGGGTGCGAAACCTTTGCTGCCGAGGATGCACGCATTGAATTTGTGCCGAAGTCTGTCTTAGAATGGATGGCCGCACAGCATCCCGAAGCCATGCTCCGGATTTTTAAAAAGATTCACCAACAAGTAGAAGTGACCCACCGGCGTTTGGGATTGATGCATGGGGTAGTCCAAGACACCGATGTGTTTCAGTTTCTCAAAATCCTTGAACGCAGATTTTCCACCACCTCAGATGGATTCTTGGCCTTGGAAGCCACCATGGACGAGTGGGCGAACTATTTGGGACTAAGCGTTACCACTTTTCGTCGGGTGGTCCGAAGGCTCCGTGAAATGGGCATGGTAGAAAGAAAAGGCATCCGATTTAAACTTGTTCATAGGCACGAATTGGCTTAGCAAGAACAAGCATGCGGAAATCCTCCCTACCTTTATCTCATGGAAAGGTACCTGACGGATTTAGAAAAAATGCGCACTCAAAATGGCGCCCCCATTCAATATTTCCTCCCTACAGAACAGGGGGAAGTCAACCTTAATGCGTGGATTGGAAAAGAAGTTTCCCTCTTTTTTGGAGGGGTAATTCATTGTGTGGGATGTGGAAAAAGGATTCAAAAGCCTATGGCACAGGGATTTTGTTATGATTGTTTTATGCAGTCTCCCGACAATTCACCCTGTATTTTACATCCTGAGTTATGTAAAGGACATTTGGCGGAAGGACGCGATGTTGCCTGGGAATTTACACATCATGTGCAACCCCATACGGTGTATTTTGCGCTAACCACCGCCGTAAAGGTGGGCGTAACGCGCAATACACAAATTCCAACCCGTTGGATTGACCAAGGTGCTGGTGCGGCCATGGTTTTTGCCCAAGTGCCTTATCGTAAATTGGCCGGTGAGATTGAAGTGGCCCTCAAGGCACATTTTACGGATAAAACCAATTGGCAGCATCTGGTTACCGGACAGCCGCAGGTGAACGAAGACATCGAAGAAGTGCGAAAGGCTGCCTTGGGTTGGTTGCCGGCGCACCTTCAATCTTATGTCACTTCCCAAGCCGTTCTTCAATCATTGGACTATCCGGTGCAGTCGTACCCTGAAAAGGCCAAAAGCTTGAATTTGTTATCTCAAGCTGAATTTTCCGGCACACTTACAGGCATTCGTGGGCAATATCTACTTTTTAAAGAAGGGCTCGTGTTTAATGTCCGAAACCATAGCGGTTTTAGGGTGCAATGGGAATGCAAGTAAATCTTGCGTACTTTTTAAGAAAAGCCCCCCGGGATTAGTTGTATATTTGCAACAAGGAATAGGGCAATGAACTTTAGCAGCCCGGCATTGTTTAAGCATCGATTATGGACCATTCCTCTACTTTGACAGGCCCTGCGGCGCCTCCAAAACGTAAAAAACCAGACTGGCTTCGCGTGAAACTTCCCACAGGAGAAGCATACCGTGAAGTCCGGCAAATTGTTTCCGAACATAAATTACATACCATCTGCGAAAGCGGAAATTGTCCAAACATGGGCGAATGCTGGGGCGCAGGAACGGCGACGTTCATGATTCTCGGCAATGTATGTACCCGAAGCTGTGGTTTTTGTGCCGTAAGCACAGGCGCTCCGGCTGAGGCCGACCCCTACGAACCTCTTAGGGTCGCAAAGTCCATCAAATTAATGGGACTCAAACATGCCGTCATTACCTCTGTGGACCGGGATGATTTACCGGATGGCGGTTCTGCCATTTGGGCCAAAACCGTAGAAGTGGTACGGAGTTTAAATCCCGGCATTACCTTGGAAACCTTAATTCCTGATTTTCAGGGAAAATGGGAAAATCTTGCACGCATTGTGGCCGTGAAACCAGATATTGTTTCGCATAACCTGGAAACGGTTCGCCGTTTAACGCGCATGGTGCGTATTCAAGCGAAATATGACCGTAGCCTCGAGGTGTTGAAACGTCTTTCCGATGCAGGCATTACCACCAAATCCGGTGTCATGCTTGGATTGGGAGAATCGGTGGATGAGGTGCTGGACACCATGGACGACCTTCGTCAAGTGGGCGTGTCTATCCTCACCATAGGACAATACCTCCAACCGACCAAAACCCATTTGGAAGTTCAGGAATACATTACTCCTGACCAATTTGCATGGTACCGCGAACAGGCTTTGGCCAAAGGATTTCGTTTCGTAGAATCCGGGCCATTGGTGCGTTCCAGCTATCATGCGGAAAAGCATATTTAATGAGAGAACCTGCACGAAACAAAAAATCGGCTCCAGCCAAGGTGCCCCTAATTGCTCCTTCAGTGCTATCGGCAGACTTTGGACATTTGTATCGAGATGCCCAAATGATAGAACAGTCCGCCGCGGATTGGTACCATATTGATGTGATGGATGGGGTGTTTGTTCCGAACATTTCTTTTGGATTTCCCGTCCTTAAAGCCATTGCGGCACAGGCGACCAAGCCTTTGGATGTGCACCTTATGATTGTGGACCCGGACCGGTACATTGATGCCTTTGTAGATGCGGGCGCTTCCATCCTGACCATTCATGCCGAAGCTTCCATTCATTTGAATAGGAGCATTCAAAAAATTAAATCACGGGGAATTCGGGCAGGTGTCGCTTTAAATCCCCATACGCCTGTGAATGTGCTTAGCTATGTGGCTGACCAGTTAGATTTGGTCCTTATCATGTCTGTAAATCCTGGTTTTGGCGGCCAATCTTTTATTGAGTCCACTTATAGAAAAATTAAAGAGACCCGGCAATTGTTGGATCAAGTCGGAAGTGCTGCTTTGATTGAAGTAGATGGGGGTGTGTCACAACATAACGCGGCTGCTTTGGTTCAAGCGGGTGCAGATGTTCTGGTGGCTGGGCAAGCGGTTTTTGGCGCCTCTCATCCACAAGAAGCTATTTTGCAACTTAAATCTGTTTAATCGGATGCTTGGCCTTCGGGGATGCCACTGGACGGTGGTACTTGTTGCTTGGAGTTTGCTGCTCACCGTACATACACAAAGGTGGTCTTCGGCCAAGATTTTACATGAAATGAAGAAATTGTCGGTGGTGGGCTCTGTGGTCTATGTGGCGGCACACCCCGACGACGAAAACACCAGACTTTTGGCTTGGCTTGCCAATGAAAAGCGCGTGGAAACCGCCTACATTTCCCTTACGCGCGGCGATGGTGGACAAAACCTGATTGGTCCAGACCTTGGACCCATGTTAGGTTTGATTCGCACCCGCGAGCTCATGGCCGCTAGAGATTTAGATGGCGCCCAGCAGTTTTTTACCCGGGCTTATGATTTTGGGTATTCGAAGACTTATGTAGAAACTTTTGAACACTGGGAAAGAGCCACCTTATTGGCCGATGTGATGGATTTATTTAAACAGCGCCGGCCTGATGTGGTGATCACCAGATTTTCTCTAACGCCAGGCGGCACCCATGGTCACCATACGGCCTCTGCCATGTTGGCTAAGCAAGCTTTTGATGCACTTTATCCCTCGGCTGACTCTTGGCCATCCCGCATCTTTTGGAATACCTCTCCGTTTTTTTACAGAAACCAAGGACAATCCATGCCTGATACTTTTAAGGTGATGGAAGTAGGCCAGTTCAATGCACTGCTTGGCATGTCCTATCCTGAGTTGGCGGCGTGGAGCAGAAGTCAACACAGAAGTCAAGGATTTGGCACCGCCCCAAACCATGCAGAAACCAAGGAATATTTTCAATGGTTGGGTGGAAAAGCCCTGCAGGGAAACGATTTGTTTGAAGGTTTAGATTTCAGTTGGCGCAGATTTGATGGCCGCTCCGTTTTACCGGAGGTGATTGATTCATTGGTACATTCTTTTGATGCTGAAAAACCGGAAGCTTCCGTATCCGGATTGATTAGGGTCTATCAGTTGATTCGCAAGGCCAAAGTGCCCTTTTACACGAAACAAAAAATGCAGGCTTGCGAGCAACTCATTTTTGCTTGTCTCGGTCTTGAATTTCAGGCCAACGCCACAAGAAATATTTTTTTGGCAGGGGACTCTCTTGAGGTGAAGCGGGTTGTTTTATTTGGGAAATCGCCTGTGGATGGGGTACTAAAATACGCCCTTCATGGACCTTTTGAAGCGGAGGCCAGGCCTACAAGAACTGGGTTCGTGGCTAAACTCCAAGGTCATCTTGCGCCTTCTCAGCCCTATTGGTTGGAAAAAAGCCTTTCCCGTCATTTTTTCCAGAGTGAATCTACTTTGTTTCCTCATGCGCCATGGAATGCGCCTTTAGCGCGCATGACTGTAGAGTACGCTTGGATGGGGGAGCGTTTTTCCAAGGTGGTTCCGGTTCAGTTTCGAGAGGTGGATCCCTCCTATGGTGAGTGGATTCGGCCCTTGATGGTGTATCCGGATTTTGCAGTAGAAGCAAAGCAACCAGCGGTTTTTTCTGCCAACAAAGACCACTGGCAAGAGGTGCCGGTAACGCTAACGGGATACCGAACAGGTGTGTCCTTTGTTTTAAAGGGGCGCGCGCCGGAAGGTTGGGAGGTTCGTTGGCCGGACACCACTTGGGAGGCGAAAAGGTTTGGACAAAAATTCATGACCAAGGTGTTTGTGCGGCCCGGGCCGGGTGGAAAAAGTCAAGGGAAACTATCCTTTGAAGTCATGGCCAAAGGAAAATCTTGGGATTCGCGGGTTCGAAGTGTTACTTATCCGCATACGGGCCCTGTGGTTTGGTTTGAAAAATCAGTAATCCCCTGCACCTATGCTCCTTTAACGCTTCCCACATTTCCCGTGGCCTATTTACCGGGAGCCGGAGATGAGGTGGCGGATGTATTAGAGCGAACGGGCTTAGCCATAAAAACCTTGGATTTGGAGTCTGGTGTTTTCAAGTTTCCGGATTATCAGGCGGTACTCTGTGGCGTTCGGTTGTTAAATACAGTAGAAGACGCGTCCGCGCTCAAAGAGAAACTACTTTCCTTTGCTGAGGCAGGGGGCGTAGTCCTTATGCAGTATAATACCACTTCCGGGCTTCCGCCCGGTGCCATGCTTCCCGGACTTCAACTGGGGCGAGACCGTGTCACAGAAGAATCGGCACCTGTGACCTTTTTGGAGCCAGAACACCGCATTTTTTCCTACCCGCATCGCATTTCAAAAGACGATTTTAATGGTTGGGTGCAAGAAATTGGATTGTATGCTGTAGGTAAATGGGAAGCCCCATGGGAGGCCTTATTGTCCGCGCAGGACACAGGTGAAAATCCGGTTCAAGGACTGTTGGTGGTTCGGCCTTATGGCAAAGGATGGTTGGTGTATACAGGCTTATCCTTTTTTAGACAAATTCCAGCCGGCCAACCCGGAGCCATGAAACTATTATTGAACCTTTTGCATTTAGGGGAGGCCAAGCCTTAATGTGGTAGAAAAGGGTTTAATGAAGGGCCATTAGAATTTTAAATGACCGTGATGATAAGGTTCATTTTTAAGAATGGTGCAGGCGCGGTACAATTGTTCCACCATCATTAACCGAACCAAATCATGTGGAAAGGTGAGGGCAGACAGGCTTATCGCATCAGGAACGGTTTGTTTGAGTTCCGGGGAAAAGCCAAAAGGTCCACCCACCAAAAATTGAACACCTTTTTTGCTACTCATTTGCCAGGCAGAGAGATGTTTGGCTAACGAAAGGCTATCCGGCATTTTGCCATGTTCATCCAGTCGATACACCAGAAAACCGGGCTGAAGTTTTTTCAACAAAACAAGGCCTTCCTTTATGCTGCGTTCTTCCGGACTCAAGTTTTGAGATAGTTTGAGGTCAGGAATTTCTTCAAGGACAAATGGCTGGTAATGACGCAGCTTCTTTTGGTAAAAAGCAATCCCTTCAACAATAAAGGGTAGTTTAGTTTCTCCAATACATGTTAAACGGATTTCCATGCGTAATCTTGGCTTAATTTTTGGTGCTACAAAGGGAATCATTTTATCGATAAAGTATTCATGAGCCGTTATCTTTTGCTTTTAGGGCTGGGTTATTTTCTGAGTTTGGGGCTTTTTGGCCAACAAGGTCTTGAGGACATTAGCAAAGCACTTGGTGCAGGAAATGCGCCTGCTTTGGCCCAGTACTTTCATGGAAGTGTAGACTTAACCTTGCAGGCCAAAGAAGGAACCTACAGTAAGGCCCAAGCCGAGCAAATCGTTCAAGATTTTTTTAATCATCATAAGCCCTCCCAATTTCAGGTAAGTTATGTGGGTCAAGGCGCTGATGGATCACGGTATGTGATAGGTCAGTTGACTACGCCACGCCAACCATTTAGGGTGTATTTATTATTTAAAGTGCTTGGAGGTAGAGAACTCATACAAACCTTACGATTCGATGTGAATGAATAACTTTGCCCTATGGCAATGGAATTTGATTTAGACACATGGATCGCACTTGCGCTCAAAGAAGATTTAGGTAAAGAAGGAGATATCAGTACTTTGGCTTCTATTCCTGAGGCCCAATGGGGACGTGCTCAGTTGTGGGCGAAAGAGGCCGGTTGTTTCGCCGGTCAGGTTCCATTTGAAAAAGTATTTAGGTTTCTTCATCCTGAGGCCAAGTGTAACTGGCGGGTTCAGGATGGAAGTCGGGTCGAAGCAGGAACACTGGTGGCGGAGGTGGAAGGTCCCGTGCATACGCTTTTGTCAGGAGAGAGATTGGCCTTGAACATTGTGCAGCGGATGTCTGCCATTGCTACCCAGACCCAACAATGGGTTGCGCTTGCCGGTCCAGGACGCACTCGCTTGCTGGATACACGCAAAACCACGCCCATGTTCAGGTATTTTGAAAAGGAAGCGGTGCGTATTGGTGGCGGCGTAAATCATCGCTTTGGCTTGTATGATATGGTGATGTTGAAGGACAACCACATTGATGCCGCGGGAGGAATTACCTTGGCGGTAACGCGTACCCAGGCCTGGTTGGCAGCCGAGGGATTAGAGCGAAAAATTGAAGTCGAAACCCGCAATTTAGCCGAAGTACAAGAGGCATTAGCGTGTAAGGGTATTCATCGCATCATGTTTGATAATTTTTCTCCGGAGCGTATTCGTGAAGCCCTCATTTTGGTGAATGGGCAGGTTGAAACCGAGGCCAGTGGGGGAATTCATGGTGGAAATTTGGCCGATTATGCTGCCACCGGAGTTGATTATATTTCTTTAGGGGCCTTAACCCATTCGGTTAAAAACATGGATTTTAGCCTTAAAATCCTAAAGGCATGAAGGCCAATTTCCCGGTCCTTAAGAGAAAATGGCAAGCGATTGTATTGCTGTTGAAAAAGTTAAGTTTACCCGGACTGGAAGGTGTGGCCATTTTTGAAGTTTTGCGGCTTTATGTCCAAGCTTTACAACAAAGGAACGTGAATGACAGGGCTGCGGCGGTGTCTTTTCATTTTTTTATGGGCATTTTCCCTTCTATTATTTTTCTTTTTACCCTGATACCCTACGCACCCATACCCAATCTGCAGCAACAGATTTTAGATACGGTTGCCGCTGCTTTACCAGAAGGCGTTTATAAAGCAGTAAAATGGCCACTTTTGGATATTGTGCGCAACCGAAAAGCCGGTTTGTTGTCATTTACGCTAGTGGTGTCCTTGTGGATTTCTTCAAATGCTTTTCACGGTCTTCTTCGTGCATTTTCCGCTTCGGTTTGGGTATCTGCTCCACAATCCTTTTGGCGGCAGAGAGGGCAGGCGTTGGGGTTAACTTTGGCCTTTTTCATGTTGATTACTTTTTTTGCCATGATGCGGTCTGTAAAAGCCTCCTGGCTCTTGGAACTTGGTTTGCCAAAGGGCTTTGAGCTGATGTGGCCTTATCTGACGAGTTTGTTGTCCTTTGTGCTCTTATATGGGTTTATCCAATGGATGCTGCAATGGGGCGCCACGGGTTATGCCAGACGAGGTTTTTTCTCGGCAGGAGCCACCGCTGCTACTTTATTTTTGGTGTTGTTTTCCAAGGCTTTTTCCTTTTACCTGGAGCATTTTCGCAGTTTTAATGATGTATATGGCGCACTTGGAACCATTCCTTTGTTTCTTTCTTGGCTGTTTTTGAGTGCTTTGGCTTTGCTTATAGGATTTGAATTGAATGTGAGTATCGGCCATGCACGCAGCATCAAAGGATTTAACAAGGCTTCGTGACTGTTCCTAGGTTGGGTTGGACCGATGGGGCTGGAGTCTGATTTCTTTCCAGTGGACCCTTCCGGCCTGAATGGCTTCCCGAATACGTTTTTGCCTTTGTGTTAATGCAGATTTGGCCGTTTTTATTTCTAGAAAGTAAAGTTGAACTGGTCCATCTGTCTGGTCTAAGCCGTCGAAAACAACCATGTCTACAGGTGCACCAAGGAAGCGGGCTTCCGAAGGATTGAAAGGAAAATCGGGGAAAAAGGGCAGCCATTGTTCGCTGACTTGGCCGGAAAGCACCGCTCGGCTTTGGGCAATGGCGTGCTTACGCGCTTCCGGAAGTTCGAGGTTGAGTCGTTCCTCTACCCGCTTGTCCATGTCTTTTTGCAGGGTTTCCATTTGTCCTTTCCAATAAAGGCTGTGGCCCCAACCCCAAAGGGCGGCCAAAATCAGCGCGAGAATAATCCAAAGTTCCATGTTGGGATAACGCATCTTTGGACCAAATTGGCATAGAGGCAAAAAAAAATCCGATGTTTTCACATCGGATTTTGAGCGGGAAACGGGACTCGAACCCGCGACCCCGACCTTGGCAAGGTCGTGCTCTACCAGCTGAGCTATTCCCGCATTGGGGCAACAAAATTAGGCGATTTTCCTTTTTCCCCAAAAAAAAGTAGGGGAAATTTACTTTTCTGGTGGATTTTGGCGGCCAGGTATTGGTAATTCATTGTGCTTTAACAGGTTTCTGACATCCGATTTTTTCAATAAAGAACCATCTTCATAGCGCAACACCCACAATTTTTCAGGTGAAAGCTGCGGATGCCCCGTAAATGAGCCACCTTGACGTGCCTTGGGATCTAGGCAAGCGGTGTCTGCTTCCAAGCAAAAAATGCGCAGGTTGTAATCTTCACTCAGAATTTGGAAGGCCACAGGACCTGTTCTTTTCTCGTTTCCAATGATTTCCGGCCCCGGCTTTACGGCGCAGTTTTCGTTCAAAAAAGTTCGCCAAAACGCATCTGGTTGATGTTGCGGTTTGATAAAAGTTTGCGCCTGAAGAGACATTAGCCCCAGCCACCCGAAAAGCAATAAGACCTTCATACTTTTTGTTTATAGATAGGAACAGTGGAACATGGCTCACCAAACATGAGGCTTTTGACCACAGGTTGAAGTATTTGAACCACCTCAGTGTACGCAGTTTCGGGTACAAGGTTTCCAGAACATCCTTTAATGACCACGCGCTGCCCGGCAAATGAAGCAGGCAAAATGGATTGGCGCAGTTGTTTCAAAAAGGCCCATTCGTAGGTTTTTTCCGGTGAACCAAAAAAACAGGAAATGCCTTCAGCATGTAAGGTCGCAGCCAATAGCATCCAGGCCCAACGGGGAATAATGGCGTCTGCACTGGAATACAAAGCGACCGTTTTACCCTGAAAATTGGAAAGAGGTAGGGAAGATATGTCGGCGCGAAATTTCTTTTCCATCAGGACCAGTCCCTCCACCAAAAAGGGTGCAATGTCCAAGCCAATGACTTCCGGACATGGAATATCTTTTTCCAAATCCAAAGTGATTAGGCCTGAGGCAGCTACCCGGTTGACGATTGACTCCTCCATGATTTTTAGGGGTTTAACAGCAGCCGAAGACGTTGCGAGATTCTGCCATTATCGGCTTTTCCTGCGAGCGCTTTGGAAGCCATGCCCATGACTTTGCCAAGGCCTGAAGGATCTGTAACACCGGACTGGGCCAAAATGGCTTTAAGTGCAGTGTCTAATTCATCATCAGACAATTGCGCCGGCAAGTATTTTTCAATGACTTTGAGCTGCACTTCCTCCTCACGGGCGAGGTCTTCTCGTCCTTCTTTGATATACAATTCGAAGGATTCTTTGCGCTGTTTGGCTAGTTTTTGTAGAATGGCCAATTCTACCTCAGGTGCCAAAGCTGTGGTGCCCGCTTTTTCTGTTTTGGCTAATAGAATCGCAGATTTGATAGCCCTTAAAGCATTTAGGGTATCAGCAGCCTTGGCCAACATGGCGGTTTTGATGTCGGCGTTTATTTGTTCTTCTAAGTTCATAGATGGGGATATTAATCTCATTTTCCAGAACAAAGATACAAAGTCAAGGCATTGGCCTTTGAAAAGAAAGTTAAACCAAAGCTTGGATTAATGCAGCCATTTGGTTTCCAGCCCTTCCGGCGGCGGCCAAAACATCTTTTAGCTCTGTTCTTTTAATTTTTCCCGGCACACCAAGGTCGGTAATGGCGGAAAGTCCAATACATTGGAGGCCCATGTGCACAGCGGCGATGACTTCCGGAACGGTGCTCATGCCTACCGCATCAGCGCCAATGGTTCGGATGTAACGATATTCTGCGGGCGTTTCAAGGCTTGGTCCAGACACCACGGCATACACCCCTTCATGCAGTCGGATACCTAATGCAAGGGCTTTTTTTCTTGCAAGTTGACATAATTCAGGGGCGTATGGCTCCATCATATCGGGAAATCTGGGGCCATATTTTTCATCATTTGGTCCCATTAATGGACTTATTCCCAGTAGATTAATGTGGTCTGTGATGAGCATGATTTCTCCCGTTTCCATGGCTGGAGCTAAACCACCTGCGGCATTGGTGACCAAAAGGGTTTGGATGCCAAGCAAGCCCATGGTGCGCACGGGAAAAACGACTTCTTGCAGCGTGTAGCCTTCATAATAGTGAATACGCCCTTGCATCACTACCACGGGGGTTTGATTTAAATATCCTAAGAGGAGTTGTCCTGAATGACTTTGTACGGTAGAAGTGGGAAATCCGGGAATATCTGCATAAGGAATGGTCCAGCGAATGTCCATGGCCTCAGTAACCGCACCCAGTCCCGTGCCTAAGATGATGCCTTTTTCCGGTTTAAAATGCTGGGTACGTTGTTGGATATAATGTGCTGCTGTTTCAATTTTTTCCCACATATGCTTGAATGATGTCTAGAAGTTGGTAAAAGTGATTTTCAAAAAAATCATGTTCAACGGTAACCGTTTGGGCAAAGGTAATACCTGCGGCCTGTAGTCTGGGCTGATCTTTGGCTGTGGTAAGCAAAGGAATGCCTTGATCCATGTAATGTTTGATGGAAGATAGGTCGTTTTTTTGGAAGCTATGGTGGTCAGGAAAGTTCAAGTGAATGAGCTCTATGCCCAGATTTCGGAGGAAATGAACCAATGGTTTTGGCCGGGCAATGCCTGTAATGAGCACCGCCTTTTTGGCTGTAAAGTGTAAAGGCAGTGTGTGGCGGTACCTTGCGGTAAAAAGGGGAATAGGGTTAGGTAGTTGTAGTTTGGCTCGAAAAGGTTCAGGGTCAAGGCTTTCTTTTTCAGGAATTTTAGTGATGATCACGGCTTGTGCCCGTTTTAAGGCGGAAATGGGTTCTCTAAATGGTCCGAAAGGGAGCAGCCGTCTTTTGCCCTGAAATTCATCCCATGCCATGAGGACAATAGACATGGCGGGGATGTGATACAGGTGTTGAAATCCATCATCCAGCCAAACAAAGTCCGGCGCAGGGTTAAGTTGGGCCAGTTGCTGAAGTCCTTGCCGCCGGTTGGCCGCACATAAAACCTGCAATTGGGGAAAAGTTTGTTTGAAACAAAGGGGTTCGTCTCCGGCTTTTTCCGCCCCATCTTCTACTTGTACCCAATGGTCCTTTTGGCTGTTTTTTCTTCCATAGCCCCTGGTAAGTAAAGCAGGGTAAAAGCCTTGTTCCAAAAAATGGGGCGTGAGTTGGAGTAGGAGGGATGATTTCCCTGTACCTCCGGTAGAAAGATTACCCATGACAACGGATGGAATGGAGCTGGTACTGGCCTGCTTTTTCATCCAGTATTGGTGGAGTTTCAATCCAATGTAATATGGCCATTCACCCGGGTGCATGGGCTAAAGATACGATGTGAAAATAAAAAAGGGCCGTGGTGTGCACGGCCCTTGAAAAAGTAGTTTGAAAGACAAGGATTATTTCACATGAATCATGTGGAAAACTTGTGTGTTTGAACCGGTTTGTAATTCGAGCAGATAGGTTCCTGCACTCAATCCAAGGGTTTCTGTATTCAACGTCAGGGTTTGTTGACCTGCAGCAAGCATACCTTGTGGGAAGCTTGCTACGGTTTTCCCGGTGATGTCCATTAGCTTCAGTTCAGTATTCGCCGATTCATTTAAATCGATGGTCACTTGAACATAAGCGGTGAATGGGTTAGGATACACTTGGATTTGACCCTGACTGATGGCGTTTGTTCCGGCAGAAGAGGTAACCACCAACGAATCGCACGACATGGTTTCACAACCATTTCTGGAAACGGTGAGGCACACATAGTAGGTTCCGGGGTTAGCATAGCTGTAGTTCGGGCTCATTTGGGTGCTGGTGGCACCATCTCCAAAGCTCCAAACATAGCTGGCACTGGCCGAAAGGTTAGCGGGTGTAAACTGGTAGAATCCGCTTCCCTGATGGTTGGCAACAAATTGCGCGTTCGGTGCTGGAAGCACGGTTACCAGCGCTGAAGTAGCATCCAAGCAGCCATTTCCATTGGTTACGGTTAACGTAACGGGGAAAGTTCCGGCGGTTGCATAGCTATGGGTTGGGCTGGCTGAAGCACTTGCGTTGCCATCGCCAAAGTTCCAGTTCCATTGTGCTACATCCGCAGAAGATAGGTCTACAAATTGCAAACTGCTCGCTTGACAACCCTCTTCATGGATAAATTGGGCAGTTGGATTGTTATACACTTCTACTGTACCCGTCTGGCTAGTTGCGCAACCATGGTTGGTGATGGCGGTATAATTGAAATGATAAATTCCCGGCGTGCCAAATACGTACGCAGCGGTAGCACCATTTCCGGTAGCACCATTTCCAAACTGCCATTGGTGCTGAACTACAGATGCATTGTTCACGGCGGCTACTGAAGCGGCACCATTGAATTGCACAGGGTTGTTCAAACACACATCTGAAGCAGAGGCTGCATTAACCACAGGATTTGGATTGACCATAACCGAAGTGGTTAAGGTATCTGAACAACCGAGGTTGGACACCACTACAAGTTGTGCAGTATAGTTACCTGCATTTGCATACATGTGTTGTGTATTGGCACCATTTCCTGTATTTCCGTCTCCAAAAGTCCACTGGTATCCGGTTAAGTTTCCGGAGCTTAGGGTGGCGTTTTGAGAGAATTGCGAAGAGTTTCCTTCACAAACTGTGTTTGCCGTTAGGCTAACGATGGCGGGTTTCGGATACACGGTGATATTGGTTGCCGCTGAAGGTGATTGACAGCTTCCTTGGCTCAGGTTGGCCACGGTGTATTGTCCTGGAAGGTTGGCCACCAAAGTTGGGGTGGTTGCATTGGGTATAGCGGTTCCATTTAAGAACCACTGGTAGCCGCTTGCTGGTGATGCAGACAAGGATACTTGCTGTCCTTCACAGAAAATCAATGCGCCACCCGCTTGAATTTGCGGTTGAGCTTCTACAAGAATTTGTGTAGAATCCATATGCGGACATGGCGTTCCGGTTAAAGTGTAATACACCATAGCCGTTCCTGCACCAGCAACGTTAGGACTAAAAGTTCCAGCGTTCATGTTGGTGATTCCGTTTCCGGACCACATACCCGTTCCACCGGTAGCCACCAGAGTTACTGGACCACCATTGTCACATAATGCATTCGTTATGGGCTGAATCACAGCCAACGGAGCAGGTGTAATGGTAAGGGTAATTTGAGTGGTATCGGCACATCCATTTTGAGAGACAGCATAGGCAATTTGTGAGCTGCTACCTGCCTGCGAGGGATCGAAAGTACCTACGGTAATTGAGGTAATTCCATTTCCTGACCAAACACCGCCTGGGGTAGCGGCATTGAGGTTAAAAGCAGGTGCGTTGGCACAAATGTTTCCAACGGGACCTAGGATGCTGGCATCCGGTGTAGCCTGAACACTGACTATAACACTGTCATTGCCAAAGCAACCATTGTTATCTGTGACCTCATGATAAATGGTATAAGTGCCTGGCATTAGCTGGGAGGGGTCAAATAATCCTGTAACCACATCGACGGCCGGTCCATTCCAACTTCCATTTACATTTGAAGCAGTCAATTGGACAGGTGCGTTGTATAAACAGAATGAGCTGTTATTCAATGGCGTAATGGAAGTAGAAGGCCCGGAGAATACATCCAACATCAGGGTGTCTGCATTGGTACAACCATTGGAAGTAGAAGCAGTAAACACGATTTGGTTGGGTCCGAGGTTGGCCAAAGATGGATTAAAGGTTCCATTTTGGGCACTGGTAATGCCGGTTCCTGCCCAAGTACCTGTGGGATATCCTCCTACAAGGTTAAGTGGTGCATAGGAAGCACATAGAATACCAGGGTTTTGAATGTTTGCCGTTGGTGTAGGTGTGACATCCAGTTGAACGGTATCGAACCTGGAAGTACAGCCATTGTTATCTACATAATTCAGGAAAATCATGGTGGTGTCTGTGATGGAAGGGCTATAGGTGAGCCCGGTGTCCAACAGGTTGCCACCTGGAGCGTCGTACCATTGATAGGTTCCGGAACCGCCTGTAGCTGTTAATGCAGCAATTTGTGGCGCACATCCGGTAGCAGAGCCACTGATGACAGGAGCCTGAACAGAATCTATGTGAATGGTAACGGGTGCCCTTTGAGACACACAAGATTTGGAATAGGAGATGGTAATAAATCCAGCTCCGCGGTTAAATCCTTGGGTATGGTTTACGTTGGTCACGTTAGGTGCCGTGTAAGAGCTTCCGCCACCGCCAGCAGCGGCATATCCGCCGCCGCCACCGTACCAGCCACCGCCGCCGCCGCCACTCTGGGAGCTTCCCCAAGCCTGTGCGCCGTTACCGAAGCTGGCAGAACCACCGTAGTTGGTACCATTGGTACCCCCACTGCTTTGTCCTCCGCCTTGTCCGCTGTAGCTGGAGTTATTTCCGCTACAATACCAGCCAAAGTTTCCTGCGAGGCCACCACCATCACCACCACGGTTTCGGTTGGTGCCACCAGAGCAGTCGTAGCCTGCGCCACCACCGCCACCAGCCACCATAACACGGGCGCTAAATGATGCACCAAACATTCGGATGTCAGAGGCGCCGCCTCCTCCACCAGCTGAGTTTGCGCTACTGCTGAGATAACCTCTTCCGCCACCATTGAATCCACCATTCACCCAACCGGTTAGTCCGTTGCCTGTAACACCTTCTCCACCTACATAAATGTATAGTGGTTGTCCAGGTGTTACGGGAATGGTTCCTGTCACTCTGCCGCCTAAGCCGCCTCGGCTGCCGGTTGCATTTCCACCGGATGCTCCGGCCATGTTTACTTGAATAGAAGTAACACCGGCCGGAACCGTCCATACTTGCATTCCGCCTGTAAATTGGAAGGTTGTATCAGGAGAGGTTTGGGTAATAACATCTTCCACATAGTAAGTTTGTGGAGCGAAAGTAGGCGTAACATTCAATGAGTTACCCACGGCCAGTGGAGATCCGCCGGCAGGGCTGGTATACCAGCTGAGCGTTCCAGAGCCAGAGGCCTGAAGTAAAGCCGATGCAGTGCCACAAGCCACGGTGTCATCGATGGTAAGTGGGGCCGCTAAAGGTTGTGAGGTAGTGGTAACTACCACGGGAACCCTTTGCGTTTCGCAATATCCATCGGCAGGGATGCGAATGATAATGCGTCCATTACCCACTTGTACCCCTTGGTTATGTTGAACATTAGAGGTGAGGCTTGAATTGGCGAAAGAACTTCCGCCACCGCCGCCGCCATAGCCTGAGCCAGAGCCACCATAATATCCTCCTCCTCCTCCGCCGGAAGAAGAACTTCCCCAGGCTTGACCGCCGTTTCCAAGCGAACCGCAGTTGCCGTAGGATTGTCCGCAACCGCCGCTGCTTTGTGTTCCACCTCTTCCGGAATATGAATCCGTGAGGCTGTTGCAATAGGTACCGTTTTCTCCAACAAGTCCGCCGCCATTGCCGCCTTTTTGTGGGTTGTTTCCGCTACAATTGTAGCCAGCACCACCGCCACCACCGGCAACTACTACTCGGTTGCTAAGTGAGGTTCCGCCTATACGGATGTCGGATGCCCCGCCACCGCCGCCAGCAGAACTAGAGGAAGTATTGTTGTATCCATCTGCACCACCGTTCCATCCGCCTGTAACCCAGCCAGTATTTCCTAAACTGGTTTGGCCTTCTCCACCTACATAAAGGTTGAGGGTTTGTCCTGGCGTTACGTTGATTCTTGCGCGTGTACGACCACCCAATCCGGCGGAAGAATTTCTAGATTCCCCACCAGAGGCGCCATACACGTCCACTTCGATAGAAGTGACACCTGCGGGTACGGTCCATGGCGTGGCACTTCCAGTGTAATTAAAAGTAAATACAGATCCCGGTGCTGTGGTGGCATTGATGCCAGCCACATAATAGGTTTGTGTTCCGGGGGTTAGATTTGCTGGTGAAAAAGTGCTGCCCGTTCCCAGTAGATTTCCACCGGTAGCTGAGCCGTACCAAGCGTAATTTCCAGTGGAACCACTGGCCGTTAAGGCTGCAATTCCTCCACAATAGGCTGTTACAGGACTTGTAACCACTGGACTTGCGCCGATGCTGTTCACTGTTACATTGGCTGGAACCCTTGCACTAGCGCAATATTGGGTGGAATACGTGATGGTCACATAACCATGCCCTGTTTGATAACCCGCAGTATGTGTTACATTGGTAGCAGAAGCATGGGTAAAAGAACTTCCTCCGCCACCGCCGGCATAAGCGCCGCCGCCACCGCCATAGTATCCGCCGCCGCCGCCGCCGTTTCCGTTGCTGCCGCCGTAGCCTTGTGCACCATTGAGAAGTGAACCGCTACCACCAGTGTAGCAATTATTGGAAGCACCACCATTTGATTGGGTTCCTCCTTGTCCGGAATAACATGCGCTGTTTGAGTTACAATACCAACCGGCGCCTGCGGTTAATCCACCGCCTTCTCCACCTCTTTCATTATTGGTTCCACCGCAGTTATATCCTGCGCCACCGCCACCACCGGCTACCAGCTGACGGTTTCCGGTTGAGGTACTATTTACACGAATATCGGAGCTTCCTCCACCCCCACCTGCACCGCAGGATGAGCAAGAAGAATAACCCTGAGCGCCGCCATTGTACCCACCATTGGCCCAGCCGGAAGTGGTGGTTTGACCTTGACCGCCTACATAGATGTAGAGGGTTTGGCCTGGTGTTACAGGCAATGTAGCCTGCACTCTACCTCCAAGTCCACCCGCACTTTGGTTGGAATTTCCTCCGCTACCGCCTGCCATGTCTACTTGAATAGAGGTGACCCCCGCCGGTACAACCCACGTGTAGTTTCCAGACCCAGTGTGAACATAGGTTTGGCTAACTATGGGAGCAGTCGCTGTGGCCGCTTCTACATAATAGGTGGCACCACTACCATACATAGGTGGCGTGGTAAATGAGCTACCGGTAAACACCGGCATTCCACCTGTTGGTTGCGTAAACCAATTAATCATGGGCGCACTACTGGTCGCACTCATGGTAAGCGTACCTCCACAATTGAGGGAACCGGCACCTGAAACAGACGGGCTGCTCAAGGGCGAAGGTTGTGTTAAAATGGCAGTACGCGGACTAATACATGTAGGAGACGATAAATTGTCTACCGCTTCTACATAAAAAGTTTGATTTGAATTTTGGTAAATGCTCCCTGGATTAAAAGAGGAACCTGTAGATAAAGGAGAGCCTCCGGTAGGAACATTGTACCAACGGTAAATACCCGTGGAGCCGCTGGCCGTAATGGTTGGCGACGTGCCGCATGTGAAAGCGCTGACTGATACGCTTGGAGTAGGACATTGGGCTATTCCGCTGTGAAGCGAAAAAAGCGACAACATGCCAATAACCCCGGATACCAGCCCGCTTTTGCGTTCACCATTGTGCTGGAACCCACGTAATCCTTTGAAAGGGACCATGTAATTAGCTTTGTTTAAGTTCAGAATAAGGAATAATTATGGTTAAATGTACTCCTAATTCCATACCTCGCTTTCACATTTTTTTGCATCTCCTATTCTAGGATGAAAGGTTTTTAAGGATTTTGGGAAATGTGATGTATATATTAATTTTTATAAACAATATTAAAAATATGATAAACATGAGGTTAGAAGTGGAAATCTAAACCTTTTTTACGAGGTGAGTCATTTCATAAGAATCAACATATTTCACTAATTGGTGAAGGAAGCCTTTAAATGCAAGGTTAAAATGCGAACTTGAAAAATTGTAAGATTTTATCTTTTTTTTCACTAGTGTCCGATAAAAAATAAAGGAGCGGAAGTTTTCCGCTCCCCCTTCGTT
>CAZRHR010000008.1:0-31840 GCA_964599915.1 uncultured Candidatus Competibacteraceae bacterium
CGCCTGCGCTTTTCCCGGTGCCACCCACGTGGTTTCCGGCCTCGGTCCCAAAAGAATTTATACCATGGACGCTACCGGTTGGTATATCTTGGGCATTGCCCAAACCGGATTTACGGTGTCGTGTGACAATAGCATCAGGGAAATTAAATTGCCCCAAAACTTTGAATCTTCCTCTGTTGACGCGTTGAATTGTGGTTTCAGCTTTCAAGGACTCAATTTTGAACGTACAGGTTTTGCTGAAAACAGTTATGATGCCTGGGGAACCCTCATTTTACCCAATGGCACTTTGACCAACGTGATTCGTGTGAAAACCCACGAACTCACCACCGACCGGGACAGTTTTCAAGGACTGCCAATCACCCACCAAAACGACAATTACACCTATTCCTTTTTTGCCCCGGGTAAAACGTTTCCAGTAATGATTTACACGGAAACCAATTCCAGCCAAATCCCTACGCCGGTGACGACCGTGCAATACAACAGCACCCCCAACATTTCCGTAGAGGAAACGGAGGTGAAAAATGCCCTTCGTCTTTTGGAAAACCCCGTGTCTCAAGGCCAGCTCTCTCTCTTTTTACCCGTATCACTTCCCATTCAGCAGCTCCGGGTCTTGGATCTTTGCGGCAGAATCGTGGAAGGCCTTGAGGTTCCTGAATCTTCTGGTTTCGTTACTTTACCCTTGTCACCGGCCCCGCATGGCGTGTACATTTTAGAAGTGCAAACCGCGTTCGGTCCTGTTCACCTGCGCTTCATCCGCGCCTAAAGCGTAAAACACACCGCCAAATTCTCTATTTTTGTGCTGTGAGAGACCCTTTGGCCCAAGTTAATATTCGCAGTTTCGACGCGGAAACCCTTCAAGCCCATATCGCAGAAATGGGCCAAAAGCCATTTCGGGCCAAACAAGTCCACCATTGGCTGTGGAAAAAACATGTGCGGCATTTTCACGAGATGACCGATTTGCCCGCGGCCTTTCGAGACCAATTGGCCCAACAATTTGTGCTGCGGCACCTCGAAACCACCATCATTCAAAAAAGCAGCGACAACACCCTGAAATTGGGTTTTTCTCTTCACGATGGAAAAGTGGTAGAAGGCGTGATGATTCCCACCGGGAACAAAACCAAAGGATACCGACTTACCGCCTGCGTTTCCAGCCAGGTGGGATGTTCATTGGATTGTGCATTTTGTGCTACCGCTCAGTTGAAAATGAGCCGTAACCTGTATCCGGATGAAATTTTTGATCAGGTGGTGGCATTGGACCAAGCCGCCAAAGCAAAATATGGAACCGGACTCACCAATATTGTATTCATGGGCATGGGCGAACCTTTGCTCAATTATGCCCAGGTGATGGAATCCATTCGCCTGATTACGGCACCAGAAGCACTTGGCATGTCGCCCCGAAGAATCACGCTGAGCACGTCCGGTATTTCAAAAATGATTCGGAAGATGGCCGATGACCGGGTAAAATTTGGCCTCGCTTTATCCCTTCATGCGGCGGACAACGAGAAGCGCAACCAAATCATGTCCATCAACAAAACCAATCCACTGGAAGATTTGGCGGATGCTTTGGCGCATTTTCATCGGCAAACCGGCAGCAGGATTACGTTTGAATATGTGCTGCTTAAAGATTTCAACGATACGGCGCAGGATGCTGCTTTGCTTGCTGCATTTACCAAAAAAGTCCCTTCTAAAGTCAATTTGATTGAATATAATCCGGTAGAAAACACGCCCTTTATGCGTACGCCGGAAAACCGAATGAACGATTTTCGCCATTGGCTGGAATCCAAAGGCGTGATTGTAAGTGTGCGAAAAAGCCGAGGAAAAGACATTGACGCCGCTTGCGGGCAGTTGGCGGCTAAGGCGGCTGCGTCCTCTTCCTCCGAAAAATCCTGATTGTTTTTCTGCCTTAAGGGACCATTTAAGCAATGGCACCGCAGTTTCATGGCGTGTAAAAAGCCCTTGCATTTCCAAATTCTACCTTTTCCCAAACCGTGAATCCATTATCTTTGCCTTATGTCTGGTTCACTACATGTATTCAATTCGCTGACGCGGAAAAAAGAGAAATTCGAACCCCTGCATCCCCCGTTAGTGGGTCTGTATGTATGTGGTCCCACGGTGTACAATGAAGTGCACTTGGGCAATTTGCGCACCTTCACTTCTTTTGACATCATTAGTCGCTATTTGCGGTTTTTGGGGTATAAAGTCCGGTATGTACGGAACATCACCGACGTAGGTCATTTGGTCAATGATGCCGATGCGGGAGAAGATAAAATTGCCGCCCGAGCCCGTCTGGAGCAATTGGAGCCCATGGAAATTGTACAAAAATATACCCATGGATTTCATGAAGTGATGCGGATGTTCGGGAATTTACCGCCTTCCATTGAACCGTCGGCCACAGGACATATTGTAGAGCAAATAGAAATGACCCGCCAGATTCTTGAAAAAGGATTGGCCTATGAAGTGAATGGTTCGGTGTATTTCGACGTAAAGGCCTTTTCTGCTTTGTACACCTATGGCGAATTGTCCGGCCGCAACATTGAGGAATTGTTGGCCGGGACCAGAACCTTAGATGGGCAGGACGAGAAACGCAATCCCCAAGATTTTGCCCTTTGGAAAAAAGCCAGTCCAGAACATATCATGCGCTGGCCTTCTCCGTGGGGAGATGGATTTCCGGGTTGGCATTTGGAGTGTTCTGTGATGAGCACCAAATATTTAGGCACACAATTCGATATACATGGCGGGGGTATGGATTTAAAATTCCCACACCATGAATGTGAAATTGCCCAAAACATAGCCGCTACGGGAGAAGGGATCCCTGTACGGTACTGGTTGCACGGCAACATGCTTACCTTGAATGGAAAGAAAATGAGCAAGTCCGATGGAAATTTTATCCTTCCCGGCGATTTGCTCAGTGGTCAGCATCCTTTGCTAAGCCGTTCTTTTACTCCCATGGCCATTCGTTTCTTTTTCTTGCAAGCCCATTATGGCGGAACGCTGGACATGAGTGAGGAAGCACTGATTGCTGCGGATAAGGCCTATCGGAAAATCGCTGCGGCGGTGGCTTTGTTGCCGCGTTTACCTCATGGAAAGACCTCCGCTTTTTCCGTTACTGAATGGCAAGACGCTTGTTTGGGCGCCATGAATGATGATTTTAACACGCCCGTGTTGTTGGCTCATTTATTTGATGCGGCAGGAAAAGTCCATAAGCTTATGCAAGGCGAATTGACCTTGACCGAAGCCGATTTGAACCTGTTTTCCAGCCTGTTTTCCCAGTTCTTCCATGAAGTTTTGGGTCTTACCCTTCCGGAAACAGAAAGCCAACAATCCTTGTCCCCGGTCATGGATTTATTGTTGCAATTGCGTCAGCAAGCCCGTCTTCAAAAAGATTGGGCCACGTCCGACCTCATTCGCGACCGTTTGTTGGAAGCCGGCATACAAATTAAAGACGCCAAAGAAGGCACAACTTGGAACCTTTTATGAAAAAGCTCCTTTTATATTCCGGCTTTCTGGCGCTACTTGGTGCTTGTGGGAACGGAGAGAAACCCACCAAACCCGTCACCGGAAATACCGTGAAAGCGGTGGATTATGCCTCGGTGAATATTCCGGCGTTTCAATCTGACTCGGCCTTTGGTTTTATTGAGACCCAAGTGAATTTTGGCCCCCGCGTTCCCGGTAGTCCCGGCCACCAAAAATGTGGCCAATGGCTGGTCCAAACCATGAAGCGTTTTACACCCCATGTGCTGATCCAGGAAACCAAAGCCACAGCCTATACCGGCGCCATTTTACCTTTGAAAAACATCATGGCCCGTTGGAATCCGGAAGCCAAAGAGCGCATTGTGTTTTTTGCCCATTGGGATACCCGACACCGGGCAGATCATGACCCCAACCAGCCGGAAAAACCCATTTTGGGCGCAGACGATGGCGCAAGTGGGGTCGGAGTTTTATTGGAAATTTTGCGTGTACTAAGTGTAGATACTGCGGTAAGCCAGCTTGGCGTAGATGTGGTGTTGTTCGATGGTGAAGATTACGGAGAAGAAGGCGGTGCACCGGAAACCTATTGCCTGGGTGCACAGTATTGGGCCAAGAATCCGCACATTCCCGGTTATTCGGCAAAGTATGGCATCCTTTTGGATATGGTAGGCGCTAAAGATGCCGTGTTCATGAAAGAAGGTTATTCGGTTCAATACGCGTCGCACGTGGTAGAAAAGGTATGGAGCATTGCCCATGAATTGGGTTATGGCCGCTTTTTTAACCCACAGCGCTCCATGTCCATGGTGACCGATGACCATTATTTTGTAAACCGCGACATGGGCTTGCCGACCATCGACATTATTAATTATTTGGATTCCAGGCCGAAAACAGGTTTTCCGGGCCATTGGCATACCCATCAAGACAACATGGACATCATCGATCGCCAGACCCTTCAGGCGGTTGGTCACACTTTATTAACGCTAATTTACCGCGAAAATCACGACCTTTAAAGCATGAAAACTTACGTATTTTCCTTTCTATTTTCATTATGCATTTGGCTTTTAGGCGTAACCGTTTCGGACGTTTTCGGGCAATCTAAACCACCGAAGAAAAATTGGGAAGGTTATTTAATCACCCTGAAAGGAGACACCTTAAAAGGTACCATACGGCATAAAACAGGCGAGGAAATCAAAGAAAAAGTAAATGTAAAAGTGAATGACACCTTAAAATTTAGTTTTAAGATGGCTGAAATTCTGGAATTTACTTCTGGAGACGAGCATTATATCACCGGATTTTTAGAGCCGGAAACGCCTCGTGTTCCCTTGCGTGTATTGTCTCAGGGTCGGCTTTTCCTCTTGGAGTATCAGACCTTGTTAATGAATGGAGGAAACCAGGCCATTCGGTACGAAATCTATGCCTTCAATCCAAAGGATTCTGCGTACACGCTGATCCGCCCAATTACGTGGAAAAAGCAATTGGAAGGATTAATGGCGGACGCACCGGAAATGCAGTCGGTCATGGATAAAACCAAGTATAAATTTGAAGAAATCAAACTTGTGTTTGATCAGTATAACATGATGTTTCGAGGGCGGGAAGAGGAAGAACAGCCTAAGGAGTAAATTTCCATGGAAAGGCTAACCCTGCACATGAACGACGAGGAAATACCAAAAGTTGCAGCGTTGCAAGCCATGGTACCCGACTACCGCGTGTGCTGGCAGATAAATAAGTTTTTAGGCTTTAACCTTACGCGCACTCAGGATGTAGAATGTGTGTTTAAGTCTGGCGTTGCGGCCTCCTTTTCACATTTTTACAGTTTTGATGAATTGTTGTTTCGTACCTTGCGGCTTATTGGAAATGAAGAAGGCACATACCGATATTTGCCCGAATTGGGACAAACCCAGTTTGTGTTGGTGGGAGAAGGATTCACAGAGGAAGACTGGGCTCATCTCCTTTTGGAGGTGGAAAAGCTACCCGAAGTTTTTAGCTGTGTGGACGTGCTTCCCCACCGCATCATTCACCATAACCGCCTCATTTTTTAAACCCATTTTTCCCTCCTTATGAAAAAAGTTCAAAGCAAAACGAAAGTTATTGCCACCGTAGGCCCCGCCTCGTTAGCGCCCGATACCATGCTGGCCATGATCCAAGCCGGAGTAGATGTGATTCGTCTGAATTTCTCGCATGGTGACCGCCGGTTTCAACAAACCGTAATTGACCAAGTGCGGGAAATTAACAATACGCACAATTACTCTATTGCCCTTTTGGCCGATTTACAAGGTCCCAAAATTCGGGTACGCGAAGTGGAAGGCGACGGCATTTTCCTCGAAGACAACAGTGAAGTCCTCATTTCAACGGACAAAGGTGTTGGCACGCGGGAATTGCTTTACATCCAATATGCAGAATTTGCCCGCGATGTACAAGCCGGAGAGCGCGTTTTGGTGGATGATGGGAAAATTGTCCTTGAAGTCATCGAAACCAACCAAACCGATAGGGTACGGCTAAAAGTGATTAATGGAGGATTACTCACCTCCAAAAAGGGAGTGAACCTGCCGAATACCAAAATTTCCCAACCCTGTCTTACCCAAAAAGACTTAGAAGATTTAGAATTTGCCCTGCAAAATGATGTAGAATGGGTGGGCCTTTCCTTTGTGCGAAGCGCGTCGGACGTGATTGAGCTGAAGCATTTGATTGCTGCACAAGGTAAAATGGCCAAGGTGATCGCCAAAATCGAAAAGCCGGAAGCCATTCAAGACATTAACCACATCATCCGGGAATCCGACGCCCTAATGGTGGCGCGCGGCGACCTCGGGGTAGAAGTGCCCATGCAAGAAGTGCCTTTAATTCAAAAGGAACTCATTAAAAAGTGTTTACGTAATTCTAAACCCATCATTGTGGCCACACAAATGATGGAGTCTATGATTACAAACTACAATCCGACACGCGCCGAAGTGAACGATGTGGCCAACTCCATTCTGGATGGTGCCGATGCGGTGATGCTTTCCGGTGAAACGTCTGTGGGTAAATTCCCTGTGCGCGTTATTGAGTCCGTGCAAAAGATTATCGAGAATGTAGAAGGCTATCAAGGCATTTATCATAATGACTTGATGCGCATTTCACGGGATCGATTTATTACCGATGCCATTTGTCGCGCAGCGGTGGAATTGGCCGATAAAGCCAGGGCTAAAGGCATTATCACCATGACGTTTTCCGGCTATACGGCGTATGAAATTTCTTCTTACCGCCCGAAAGCAGACATTTATGTGTTTACTGGAAACCGAAGCCTACTCAACCAGCTTTCCTTGGTTTGGGGCGTACGTGGATTCTTCTTCGATAAATTTGTAAGCACAGACCATAGCATCGCGGAGAGCTCTTACATATTGAAAAGAGAAGGCATGGTGCAAGAAGGCGAACTGCTGGTTCATACGGCTTCTGTGCCCATTCATGAAAAAGGGCAAACCAATATGCTTAAATTGCACTATGTGGTATAACGTAAGCGTCAGGTCATGGCTTGGAAAGAAAAGTCATGGTTGGATGGGTGTTTTTATGTGTGCATCCGTGGTTTCTGCCCAGTCTTGGACAGAAACTACGCTGCCGGCAGCCGTTGATTTTTTCGGCATTTCCTTTGTCAACAGTGACACGGGTATCGTGGTGGGTGGCAACCTGAATGAAGGAAAAATGTACCGCACCCAAAATGGTGGCGATACTTGGACCGACGTTACGCCGTATGGCACCAAGTTGCTGTATGATGTGCAATCCTTCTCCGACCAAGGTTTTGTTGCTGTGGGTTTAGATGGGAAAATTTGGCGTTCCATAGATGGCGGAGTCAATTGGTCGGCTGTCAATTCCGGCACCACGCAATGGCTCAATGGCGTAACCCTTCGGCCCAATGGGGTTGGATTGGCCGGTGGTACTTCAGGCGAAATCCTTCGGTCCCAAGATTTTGGGGCCAGTTGGACCAAAGTGGCCTCCGGAACCAACAACTGGATTTTGCATTTTTACTTCTTTTCCGACACCCTCGGATTTGCTTCCGCTGTTTCAGGCCAAGTGCTGCGCACCACCGATGGCGGTTTAAGTTGGACGCCCATCGTTTTACCGGGAAACGCCAATGTAAATGCCATCGGTGCTTCCCATCCCGATAGCCTAACGGCTGTCATGTCCAATGGATTGGTACTACGCTCCGGCAATGGCGGACAACAATGGTTTTCCACTTTACTTCAGCCCAATGGCGAGCCCTTGAGAACCCTCGCTTTTCGCGGGAAATGGGGAATCACAGCCGGAGAAAAAAGAATTTTTATTACCCAAAACCATGGACAAAGTTGGGAGTTATCTTTTTCCACACCCCAACAAGAATGGCTTAGATCCGCTTTTACCCCACAAGGATTGGTGTTTTTAGCCGGCCGAAACGGGAAAATTTTAAGGTCGAATTTCCTGCTTCAACTTCCGGAAGAAGGCCAGAACGCAACCTTTTTGGCTTATCCTAACCCTGCCAGCCAAGACGTGTATGTGCCGTTTTTGCCCGAATCCACCGGCATTTCCGTATTGGACGCCACCGGCAAACTCATTTTTACTTCCGCCATGCCCATGGAAGGGTTGAACTTTTCTGTAGCGCAATGGCCTGCCGGTATGTATTGGCTTTGTGTACATGGTTCTAAAACCAGGGTTCAGCCTTTAGCGGTCGCGCCATGAGTACATCCATTGCTTCCTATAAGGTCATCGACCCCACCACTTGGGAAAGGCAACCCATTTATTCCTTTTTTCTGCCTTACGAAGACCCCTTTTTTTCCATTACCGTTCCAGTGGACATCACGGATTTGGCGAAGGATTGTAAAGCGCGAAAGCAGTCTTTGTTCCTGCATTATTTACATGGCGCATTATCGGCTGTAAATGAAATTCAAGCGTTTAGGTTGCGTTTTGGACCGGAAGGCCTGCGCGATTATCAATGCATTCATGCTGGGTGTACGGTGAGTCGGCCCGACCGGACGTTTGGGTTTGGCTTTTTCCCCTATCACGCCAACCGGGCAGATTTTGTAGCGCAAGGGGCAGAGGTACTTGAACATACGCGCCATGCCAAGGTTTTAAGTCCCTTGGACGAACGACCCGACGTGGCTTTCTTTTCTGTGCTGCCCTGGCTGTCCTTTACCTCGTTTAAAAATCCCCATCGGCACATGGAAGGCGATGCTTTTCCGCGTATTGTTTTTGGAAAAATGTCGGAACATCAGGGTCGCTGGCAATTGCCCGTAGCCGTGGAAGTACACCATGCCCTTGCAGATGGCATCCATGTGGGTGACTTTTTTGATTCCTTACAGAAGCATTGGCAACCCTAAAGATTGGTTATATTTGAAGATGAAGCCATGGATTTTCATTTTTGGTTTGAGTGTAGGTGCGGGATTACAAGCCCAACCCTTGCCGCTCCATGAGCAGCAATATCGCATGGCTTTTGGCGCAGGCAGTCATCCTGGTGCCGGACAAGAAACCTGGCTCAATGTCGCTGAACATAAACCATCCCATTTTACTTGGGTAGGAAGTTTAACCCCTGCTGCCCCCAAGACAGGACCATTGTTTCAGCAACAATTGGAGAAACAGAAATTTCATCCACAATATTTACCCTTTGCCCAGCAAGTAAGTATCTCCGGCATTTGGTATTGGGCCGTACCGCCCTTGCACGAAGATTCTGCCAAGGCGTTGGCGCCAAAATTCAATCAGTTTTTAGGTCGTGCGCCTGAATCCACCACTTGGTATAGCCAACGATTGGGCCCGGCAGATGGAAAAATCCAAATGATTCACCTGGACACCTGGAGCCATGCTTTGGCGGGTGACACCAACAACATGGTATTGCATCCGGCCCAGTGGGATTGGTTAGCCAAAGAACTCCAATCCACCGAGCCCGTATTACGCGTTATTGTTACCGGAAAATCCATCCATTGGCGAAGCCGAAGCGGACAATCTTGGAAAAGTTTTCCTGCGGCCCGCCGTAAATTACTGGATATGGTGGCCGCACAGTCTAAGCCCACCTTGTTTGTGTCCGGGACCTATCCTTGCGGCGCCCTGTCTACCAGCCAGTGGAAAGGAAAAAACCTGGTAGAATTGCACACTTTTGGATTGAACCAAGTGCGCGTGAAACTTGGAAAACCGGGCCAGCTGGTGACCTTGAGAGACGCTTTTTGCCAGAGGAATTTTGCCCTGGTGACCTTGGATTACCGAGAACCCATGTCTTTACATATTGCCCTTCAAGATGTTCAGAACTTTCTGGTGTGGGAATGGAAAGGTTTTCTTGAAGATTTTTAACACCTAATGGGGTGACAAACAAAGGGTTTTTAATTTTTAGCAATTTAAACCAATGCTGCCCAAAAATATTCCCATACTTTTGGACAGATGTATTTTACAATCTCATGAAAAAACACCTGTTATTCAGTTTAGCCTTGCTGCCTGTTCTTGGGTTTTCACAAGCCACCCAAGGCCGCATCGCTTTTGAGGAGTACGACCTGCCCAATGGTTTGCATGTGATCCTCCACGAAGACCATTCCACACCCATTGTAGCCATTTCCGTGCTTTACCATGTGGGATCAAAGAATGAAAATCCAACGCGCACTGGTTTTGCGCATTTCTTTGAACACCTTTTGTTTGAAGGTTCCGCCAACATTAAGCGGGGTGAATTCGACAAATACATTCAAGGTGCCGGAGGTTTTAACAATGCCAACACCAGCCAGGACCGTACCTTCTATTATGAAGTCCTTGCTTCCAATAATTTGGAACTGGGCCTATGGTTGGAGTCGGAGCGTATGTTGCACGCCAAAATTGAACCGGTAGGTGTTGAAACCCAGCGTGAAGTCGTAAAAGAAGAAAAAAGACTTCGTGTGGACAATCAGCCTTACGGCGGATTGTTGGAGGAAGTGTTTAAAAGAGCCTATACCACCCATCCCTACAATTGGGTGCCCATTGGTTCCATGGAGCATTTGAATGCAGCGACCTTAGATGAGTTTATGCAGTTTTACCGCACCTACTATGTGCCGAACAATGCGACCCTTTCCATTGCCGGCGACATCGACATTCCTACCACCAAAGCGTTGGTTGAGAAATATTTTAAAGACATTCCCCGTGGAAAAGAGGTTCCTCGTCCATCTGCCACCGAGGCTCCACTAGGGCGCGAAATCCGCGATGTGGTCATTGACACCAAAATACAATTGCCCGCCGTGGTACAAGCCTATCGGATTCCCGAACAAGGACATCCCGATTATTACGCGCTTTCCGTACTCAATACCCTATTGGCCGACGGAGAAAGCTCCCGTTTTACCCGCAGCATTGTAAACCAACAAGAAAAGGCGGTGGGCGTATTTTCCTTTCCTTTCCCCTTGGAACATCCCGGATTGTTCATCACCTTAGGTGTTTGTAATATGAGCGTTACCCCTCAAGACCTAGAAACCGCTATGAATGTAGAGGTGGATCGGTTGAAAACAGAGTTGGTGGGAGAACTTGAGCTCCAAAAAGTGAGGAACAAATTGGAAACCGAGTTTGTGGCCGGAAACAATTCCGTGTCCGGTATTGCTGAGAACCTCGCCAATTACCATGTTTATTATGGAAGCGCCAATTTGATTAACACCGAAATTGAGCGGTATATGAAAGTGACCCCCGAGGACATCCGTCGTGTGGCCCAGAAGTATCTTGTTCCAGAGAACCGTGTGGTTTTATTTTTTGTAAACAACCAATGATGCGCATAAACGCTATGAAACGAACGATATCATTTGTTGCTGCCCTGGTTTTACCAGCAGCCTTTTTGTTGGCCCAGGTAGATCGGACCCAAGCGCCGAAGCCAGGCCCTGCTCCCAAAATTAACATTGGGAAATACGAAAGCTTTACCCTGAAAAATGGCCTCAAAGTATTTGTGGTGGAAAACCATAAGCTGCCGGTGGTTTCTTTTTCCATGGTTTTTGATGCAGATCCCGTTCCGGAGAAAGACAAAGCCGGGATGTCCGATTTATTTGGTTCCATGCTACGTGGAGGAACACGCAACCTGACCAAAGAACAATTGGATGATGCCATTGATTTTGTAGGTGCCGACATTTCCGCTACCGCCACAAGTATCTACGGTTCTTGCCTAACCAAGCACCAAGACAAAGTGTTTGAGTTGTTTGCAGAAATGATCCGTTATCCTGCTTTTCCTGCCGATGAGTTGGAGCGTTTACGTAAACAGGCCATCTCCGGATTGGCCTCAGAAGTGACAGACCCCAGTGCCATCGCAGGTAAACTCACCTTGGTGGCCAACTTTGGCGCAGACCACACCTATGGCGAAATTCCAACCGAAACTACGTTGGCCGCCATTACCATGGATGACATTAAAACCCACCATGTGACCACCTATACCCCTTCCATCGCGTACTTGGCCATTGTGGGCGACATTAGTCCGGCCGTTGCAAAAGCGTTGGTAGAGAAGTATTTCAATGATTGGGTGGGCGGAAAGCCTGTAAAACATGTACCTGCGGCAGTGAAAGCACCTTCCGTGTCACAAGTGTATCTACATAACCTAGAAACCGCCGTACAAAGTACCATTCGACTTACCTATCCCATTGATTTACATCCCGGAAGCCCTGACCGCATTGCTTTAAGCGTGTTGCAAAACATCCTTGGCGGCGGCAGCACCGGCCGTTTGTATAAAAACCTTAGAGAAACCCGCGGTTACACCTATGGTGCGTATTGTGGATTTTCACCCGACAAATATGCAGGCCGCTTTACCATAACCGCAGAGGTACGGAACGAAGTGACCGACTCTGCTGTCATGGAAATGATTAAAGAAATGCGAGAAGTAGTGGCCCGTGGCGTCACTGCTGAGGAATTAGAAGCCGTGAAAAAAGAAATGACCGGTTCCTTTGCCCGCAGCTTAGAAAGTCCAAGTACCGTGGCCAACTTTGCCATCAACATTCAGCGCTATAAGTTGCCGAAGAACTATTATGAAATCTATTTGCAAACCCTCAACGCCCTCACTGTAGAGCAGTTGAATGCTGTAGCCAAAAAGTATATTCTTCCCTTCAACTTTAACTTAGTGGTTGTTGGAAAGCAGGAAGAGATTGAAAAAGGCTTATTGGCTTTTGATGCAGACGAGCGCATCACCTTATTGGATGCATTCGGTGCCCGTGCAGCGGAGTTGAGTCCGGTAGCCGAAGGACAAACCCTTGAGACCGTGATGAACCAATATTTCACGTACATCGGAGGAAAAGATAAGGCCGCCGCCATTAAAGACATGACCATGATCAGCAGCGCCACCATCCAAGGCTTTACCATTGGTGCAGAGGTGGTGTACGTAGCGCCCGATCGCATTAAACAAATGCAATCTGCCATGGGTCAAACCAGCGGCAGCATCATCACAGGCAATGCAGGAAGAACAATAGACCCAGAAGGTAACAAAGCCATGACCCCTGAAGAATTGGCCAATGAGTTGTCCACCATTCATCCTGTATTGGAGTATAATTTATATACCGGAAAAGGCCTGAAAGGCGAGTTAGAAGGCATTAAAATGGTGTCCGGTACCAAGTGTTTTCAGGTGAAGTTTACCACTCCATCCGGCGACGTGGTGCGTTGCTGGTACAATGTAGCCACCGGCGCCAAAGTGAAGTCTGTGGCCACCGAAGACAGTCCCCAAGGCAAAATCCAGATTGCCACCACTTACCGTGGCGCTATCATGGCCGGCGGATTGCGTTTTCCTGCAGAGGAGATTGTGAACATGGGCGGCATGGAAATCACCGCTACCTATAGTCAAATCACTGTAAACAGCGGATTAAGCGCAGATGCGATTAAATAACCTGCGTTGAAAAACGAGAGAAGGGGCTTCGGCCCCTTTTTTTGTGGCATGTTGGAGTGATTCATAGATGGCTTTTGGGTGATAGGTTTGGGTTGGGAATATGGGAAGGAGGATGGGAGGTTTGTTGTTCATGGCGGTTTTGCATTTGACATAATGTAAGCTGACATGGGTGGCATGGAACGAACAGGAAGATCCAGCGTGTAACGGATAAACCCATCGGGTGAAATTATGAGTCGGATCAAGATTATATACATCCCATTTTATGACGGGTTAGGGATAAGGAGTCCGACATGGCAGGGGGCAATTTCCCGGAAACCTCAAATAGTTTCTACAATAAACCATTGATAACTAAGTTCATATCCATTCCTTATTCGCCTATTATTCCCCGAACGTTTTATTCTCCATTTTCCCCTATTCATACTTTTCTGCCAAGGCCACAAACAATGAAGGCCAATCCACTTTGCCTTCGTTTTTGCCCAGGCGAACCATCACGAGGTCTTTGTCGGGATGAACGTAAATGTATTGGCCCAGAATGCCTTGGGCCATGAAATCCTGCCCGGGCTGCGGCAACCACCACTGGTATTGGTAAAAGGGAACGCTCCCGGCGGTGGTATCCCTTTGGGTTGAAGCGGTTACCCAAGCTGCCGGAACAAGTTGCTGCCCGTTCCACCGGCCTTGGTGGAGATACAGCCGGCCCAATTTCGCAAAATCTCGGGCCGCGGCATTTAGACAGCAAAAGGTTTTTTCCATGCCATCTTTGGCACGGTCTAGGCTCCAACTGGCGGGATATTCCATGCCCATGGGTGTCCATAACTTCTCTTGGGCATAGGCGGTTACGGTTTTGTTTTTGAGCGCGCGGCTCAACACCAAGCCCAGCAACTGCGTGTTTCCTGACACATATTCCCAGCGGGTTCCGGGCGCATGACGTAAGCGCAGCCGGGTGGTGCGCTTGTTCAATTGGCGGCCATAGTAAAAGCTCGCAGCATGGCCAAAGGGATTCACATAGCTTTCGTTGAACCGCAACCCGGAGGTCATTTGTAACACATGCAACAAGGTCACGGAGGCAAATCCTCGGTCAGCAAGTTCGGGAATGTACTTGGTCACGGGATCTTCCACAGCGCCAATGTAACCGTCTGCTATGGCGCAGCCGACCAACATGCTGGTCACGGATTTGGCCATGGAAAACGAGGGCACCCAACGGTCGCGGGTATAGCCGTGAAAATAGCCTTCATAATGCAGGCTGTCTTTGTAAATGATGAGAAAGGCGACGGTTTTATGCTTGGCGAGAAAGGCGTCAAAAGTTCGCTCGGGCGCGTCCTGGGGATAGTTTATGGTTTTGGGAAACTTGGGTTGGTGCGCTTTGGGAAAAGTAAAGGGCGATGCCTCGGGATGCAGCGGCCGGGAAGGGAATTTTTTATGGTCTTGGATGTCGGCAAAATTGTAAACGAAAAATCGACTTACGGTGCAGCCGGGAAGTAAAAGGGCCCAGAGGAAAATGAGGCGCAAAGCTTTTAGATGATGCATCATTCGTGGAGTAAGACGTTGAATAGGGACAATTAGAATAGTAAATGAAAGATAGGAAAAAACCATTTTGGGTGCATTTTTGCTTGACTTTCTTGGAGTTGTTGGTCATGGAATGGCACGCTAAACGGGAAAAAGTCGGAGTCTTAGTTTCTCCCTGTATGGGTGGATGGGCGAAGGGGGCGGCCTTTTTGTCATGGGCGAAAAGAATGGTCTTCCATGTGGTTCGGCCAAAGGATAGACTTTGCGCCTTTGGGTTTCTTTTGTTGCCTAAATGAAAGGGTCAGTCACGGGGAAAAGGGCAGATGGGGACGACAAATGAGTTGGGCGTGTAAGCGGAGGTGTCTCCTATGGGTGGATCTATAGAACCGACCATAGGGAGGTCAGGCCTTTGATTCCTCCGGTTAACAAAATCAGCCAGAGCACGAGCTGTTTAAACCGGGCTTCGGGTAAAAATTGAAGGCCTAATTTTCCGAGCCATGTGCCAAGAATGCTCACGACGAAAAGTCCGGGCAAAAGGTAAAGATCGTGGGTATGAACAAAGCCATTTTGAAAATACACCCAAGCGCGGGTTCCGTCCACACCAAGGTCAATAAACGCGGAAATGGCGACAAAGGTGGCTTTGGTGAGTCCGAAGGCGCTAAGTGTAATGCCACGGATGGCGCCGCCGGTGCCCACCAATCCGGCTAAAAATCCGGACAGGGCGCCACCGGCTACAAGGGTAAACCAATTGGGTTGTAAAGAAAAATGGGGAAAGCGCAAAAGCAAGGCGGCAAGCAAGGCGATGAGTAATCCCATCCCTGCTTCCAACCAAGGACCTTGCCAATCGTTGGTGAGCCAGGCGCCAAGTCCAACAAACAACATGGCCGGGAGGGCCAAGGCGAGGTACCAGCCTTTTTTGGCTGCGAATCCTTGTTGTGCCTGAAATCCCTGCCTGAAAAGTCCAATTTTGGCGAGGTTGCTCATGACGTGAAAAAGGGCGGTGATACCCAGGACGGATTGGAAATCGAGGAAAAGGGAGGCCAAGGGCACAAACAGCATGGAGGAGCCGAATCCACCCAATGTGCCCAGGGTTTCTGCGATAAGTGCCAACGCCAGAAAAAGGAGCATGGCGGCCCAATCGGGTGAAACAGAAGATGACAGTACCTCGGTCATGCGCCGGTTGATTTTTTTTGAATGATGAGCCGCAAGGTGGAATTGTTGGTGAAAAAGGCCCAAAACCAGTTAAAAGCCAAAACCACGCGGTTGCGGAATCCCACCAAGGGAATGATGTGCACGAACAACCACAACAGCCAAGCGAAAATGCCTTTGAACCGTTGTCCTTTTACATCGGCGACTGCATGGTATTTGGAGATGATGGCCATGCTCCCTTTGTCTTTGTATTGGAAAGGTGCGGTGGTTTTTCTTTTGGCAGTATTTTTTACCCATTCGGCCAAATGTGCGCCTTGTTGAATGGCGACTTGGGCCACTTGGGGATGGCCTTTGGGATAATTTTTTTCATGGATTTGCATGGCCTGGTCTCCAATTGCAAATACGTTGGTGAAGGGCAGGACGCGGTGAAACGGGTCGGTGTAGATGCGTCGACCCGGTCCAAAGCATCCTTTGGGCAGTCCGGGAACGGCTTTTGCAATCACGCCGGCTGCCCAGATCAAGGTTTCGGTGTGGATTTCCTGACCGTTGCTCAACCAAACGCGGTCATGGGCGGCTTCGATTACGGAGGTATTAAGTAACACTTGAACACCTAAACCCTGTAAAACGCGTTGGGCTTCTGCACTGGCCTGAGGACTCATGCCGGCCAAAAGCCGTGGGCCGGCATCAATGAGATAGACCGCATGGCTGAGGTTTTTGAGTTCCGGATATTCTTTTCGCCCAACATGTTTGCCTAACTCGGCCAGCATACCGGCCAATTCTACGCCCGTGGCGCCGCCTCCGGAAATCACAATATTTACATTGGCAAAGGCTTGTTCGGGCGCAGGGTGTTTCACCATTTGCTCCAGACGAAGCAGCAGATGGTTGCGCAATTCCAGGGCTTCTTCGATGGTTTTCATGGACTTTCCATGCTTTTGCACGCTTTCTAATCCATAAAAATTGGTTTCTGTGCCCATGGCCAAAATGAGGCCGTCGTAACGGAGCCGTCCTGCGTCAGTTTCAATGAAAGACGCTTCCGGATGCACGGACAAAAGCGAGCCCATGAAAAAGCGAACGTTGGATTGTTTGCGAAATAAACGGCGAAAAGGATAACTAATGTTGGAGGGCTCAATAAAGGCGGTGGAAACTTGGTACAGCAGTGGCGGAAAAAAGTGGTAATTGTGGTGATCTACCAATACAATGTCTATGTCCGGGTTTTGATTCATGGCCTGAATCCATTGAATGCCAGCGAAACCTCCGCCGACCACTACCCATTTTTGTTTTTTAATGGCCATCGCACCCGTTGAATTTGGAAGCTTTACAACTTCTGAATTATCTTTACTAAATTCTTGGTTATAAAAGGAGGTGTTGCCCTCGAGTTCCAAGAATCTTGGCAAAGTTTACATATAGATTTTTGAAATCATGCGTTATTTTTTCCTTTTTCTAATTTTTTGGGGTTTTGGTAAAGCTATGCAAGCCCAAGGTGTAAACATTGGGACCGCAACCCCTCCGCATTCCACGGCGACGTTAGAGGTTTCCGGAGTGTCTGGAGGTTTTCTATTGCCACGGCTCACCACCTCTCAGCGCAATGCCTTGTCGAATCCAGCCATTGGTTTACAGATTTATAATAGCACGACGGAGTGTGTGGAAACGTATTTTTCAACCGGTTGGCAGCCTACAGGTTGTGCTTGTTCTGCGCCCCCTGCAGCGGTTCCTTCTGTTTCTGGACCCACACAAGTTTGTTTAAGCGCTTCCGGCGTTACGTTTTCTGCAGCGCCTGTTTTTGGTGCCACGGCCTATCAATGGACCATTCCTGCCCAAGACACCTTGGTTTCGGGACAAAATACAGGGGCCATTATGGTGAATTTTTCGGGTGTGGCGGGCACTAGAACCCTTCAAGTGGTGGCGCAAAATGGTTGTGGCAACGCGGTGGCTTATTCCTTTACGGTGGCGGTTGGCAACCCGGTTTCCACGTTTTCCGTAAGTCCCAGCTCGCCTTCCGTAAATAATCCGGCCAGTTTTACAGCCACGCAAGCGGGTTTAGCCAGTTATCAATGGACGTTTTCTGGTGGATCGCCTGCCTCGGCCAGCGTGAATCCTGCGACCACCACGTACGCCGTGGCGGGTACGTACAATGCTACGTTGTCTGTAACGGACGTCAATGGTTGTTCGTCCACCACCACCCAAAGTATTCAGGCGGTGAATTGTTCTACTGCCACGTGGAATTTTACTACTTGTGGACAAACGGGCCGTTTTGGACCGTCGCAGTCCCAATGTAACGCGACCTATGGAAATGGTGTGGTGACGGTGACGAATGGCATTCAATTCTGGACAGTGCCGGCCACCGGAACGTATCGAATTACAGCTGCCGGGGCAGTGGGAGGATCCAGCTCCACCCAAGCCGGAAGTGGTGGTGCAACCATGCGAGGCGACTTTGCTTTGAACCAAGGAGATGTGCTCAAGATTTTGGTAGGACAGCCAGGTACAGGTGGCACACAAAGCCAATCTTGTGCCGGTGGCGGTGGGGGCTCTTTTGTCCTCACAAATGCCAACAGTCCCTTGATTATAGCTGGCGGCGGTGGTGGAAGCGGCGGAATTTCTGGTTCGCCCGGCCAAGGCGGAACCACGTCGAACACCAGCACGACCGCAAGGGTTCGTCATACCACCCAAATCCTCAATGGTTCATCCGGTGGAAACGGCGGAACCATTCTTACCAGTCCCACCACCAGTGCGGCTGGGGGCGGACTCAACACCGATGGCGCCAACAGTGCCTTTTCCAATGCGTCGCTTCCTACCGGCGGGAAATCTTTTCTGAATGGCGGTGCCGGTGGGGAAGGTATTTCTTCTACGACCCAAAGCATGGGCGGTTTTGGTGGCGGTGGGGCAGGACATGGCAACACATATTTGGGCGGCGGTGGCGGCGGCGGATATAGCGGTGGTCCGGGCGGATTTACAAGTAGCGGCGGCAGCAACAATTCCGATGGCGGCGGCGGCGGCGGTGGTGGTGGCTCTTGGAATTCGGGAACCAATCAAAGCAATGTGTCCGGGAACAACAATGCCGCAGGATTTATTACCATCCAGCGAATTTGTCCGTAATGGTCTGAGGCTTTATCAGGTAAAAAGGAGGCAAAGCGTATTTTTCCCCGCAGGGAGAAACGGGAAAAAAGAATATTTTAGGTTTTCGCTTTCCAAGAACGGATGCGCGCCACTTGGGCATTCATCCGATGCCTGACCCAATGGGTGAAAATGAAGTTTTTTATTTTACCCAAGGCCTGTCGGTGTTTGGCATAAAATTCATCGGGAGAGTCAAAAAGCCCAAAATCATCGTGAATGCCTTTGTGCTGAATGTAAGTATGGTTCATGTTCCAATCGACGGGCGGCGCTTGAAACGAATCGGTGTACACGCCAAATCCACAGAAGGTAGTGCAATTTGGGTTCAATTGCTGAAGCTTGGTAAGATAGGGCTGATCTAGAATAAGTCCTTCCATGTGATACCATTTACCTTCCACCAAGACTTCTACCCAACTGTGTACAATGTAGGTTGGAGACAGCAGGTACCAAATTCCCCGAAGGGGTCCTTTTTGCAAGGCTTTGTGAATGGTAAAGCCGTGCATTCTGCATGGAATGTGAAGGGCACGAAGCAGGGCCATGAACAGAGTCGCTTTGGTGTTGCACTGGCCATAGCCATCGGAGAGTACTTCAGAAGCGGGAATTTCGTCGGCGCGGTTGTATCCAAAGGCGATTTCATTGCGGACAAAATCGTAGATGGCTTTTACTTGGTCTATGGTTTTCAAGGTTTGCCATTTTTTTTCAGAGATCAGGTCTCGGAGGGCTAGATGATTGAAATCTAGCAGGGGCGTAGCAGAAAGTAGCTTTTCCATGATGTCAACGTTTTTTTGAGGTGTTATTCGGCAGGTAGTGGCACCCTCCGCAACACAAATTTGCCCCGATTTTTGCCCGAAAAATTGAATAAACTGGCTGTTTTTACCGGAGAAATTTCGGTGTTACGCCGAAGGTTTCTTTAAATGTCCGGTTGTAATGCGCTGCATCTGAGAATGAAAAGGCATGGGCCACCTCGGTGATGGGAAGGGTTTGTAAAGAAGGCAAGGAGGCCATGAGCCGATTCCAAAGCTGATATCGCCGGAAATGTACGCCCGTTTTTTCTTTAAACAGATGTAAAAAGCGAGAGGGCGAGAGATGACATAGATCGGCGATTTGTTCGAGGGAAAAAAGAATATCCGGATGTTGCTCCAAATAATGTATCACCTTGGAAATGCGTGCATCCATTGTGCCTTCGTTGGGCGTTAGTTGCTGTTCCCAAGCGCGAAGTTGCTCATCTATGCGTTGACAAAATTGGGGAAAGTTGATCCGGTCGTTTTCCAAATCAAGTAATAAGCTTTTCAGGTTTACCAACCAAAGCCGCTCTTTGGGAAACAGGGTTCCCAAAGTCAAATGATGTTGAAGAAAGTACCCCAAGACACTAAGCGGATGAATTAATAAGGTGAGGTGCGCGCTTTCACAGGTCAATTGGTGCGCCTTATTCGACGAAATAAAAAAGGCATCTCCTTGGTGCTGAATATTTCCAGCCAAGGTCAACTGTAGTGGTGCCTGGGTGGACACGCTGATTTGAAACGCATAATGTTTATGAAATGCGTTTTGAAACAATGGGCCAACAAATAGGCCATAGCGATGTCCAAAATAAAACCGACTTTCGGCAGATGATTTACCTAACATAATGATATTGTTTCCTTTGTTCACGCCAGTCAAGCCTGACGGGTGAACGCGATTCCCTTTCGGAAAGTTAATGATTATTTTCATATACCCATCTTGGTGAAAAACGTCCCGATGTGGTGCTCCATCCTCCAAAACTTTTTAATTTCTTTGGCTTTTGTGACATAATAAAGCGTTCTATTTCAACGTTGAAAGGTTTAAACTGTCATATGCAAAAGCTCGTGCTCCTTCTTCTCCTTTTTGCTTTGGGTCTTGGGGCTTGTTCCGCCAGAAAATGCAATGGCCAAAAAGGGATAAAAACACCTATGGGACGCATGTAAAAGCGGTCCTACGCATGGCCAATGGATTTTGTTGAATCGTCCTAGGCCGTCCTTCATGGTTATTGCGGGCATTGATGTACCTTTGCCGCATGATAAGTGTTGGAAAATTAGCGGTACGTTTTGGCGGCAGGGTCTTGTTTGAAGAGGTTGGTTTTCAGATTACGCCGGGTGATCGCATTGGTTTAACGGGCAGAAATGGCGCCGGTAAATCGACCTTAATAAAAATTTTAGCGGGATTAAGTGCACCTACCGAAGGCGAAGTGGCAGTACCCCGCGATTTTAGCATTGGCTACCTGCCCCAGGAATTTGCCCATACTTCTCAGAAATCCATTCGGGAAGAAACTTGGACCGCTTTTGAGGAACTTAAACGGCTGGAAGCCAAACTGGAAACCATCCATGTGGCGCTGGAAACGCGCACCGATTATGAATCTGACGCTTATCTTCAACTCATTCAGGACCTGAATGACCTACAACACCGGTTCGATATGCTGGGTGGATACCAAGCCGAAGAACAGGTGGAACGCGTCTTGAAAGGACTCGGTTTTTCCGAAGCGGAACTAGAGCGTCCCATGAATTCTTTTTCCGGTGGTTGGCAAATGCGGGTGGAATTGGCGAAACTGCTGCTGAAAAAACCCAATTTGTTGCTGCTGGATGAACCCACCAACCACTTGGACATTGATTCTATCCTATGGCTGGAAGATTTCTTAAAACAATATCCGGGATCCCTAATGATGATTTCTCACGACAGGGCTTTTTTGGATGCCATTACAAACCGCACCATTGAAATTACCTCCGGCCGAATCGAAGATTATAAGGCGGGATACTCCAAATATTTGCTGCTGAGAGAAGAACGCCGGGAAACTTTACTGGCGGCCAAGAAGAACCAAGACCGAGAAATTGCCCGTTTGGAAAGAAACGTAGATCGTTTTCGGGCCAAAGCCGCGAAAGCCAGTTTCGCCCAATCGCTTATCAAACGTTTGGATCGCATGGAAAGAATCGAGATTGATGATGAGGAAATCATTGCCATGCGGATTCGTTTTCCTGAACCCCCAAGGTCCGGAAAAGTGGTGGTAGAAGCCGAAGGACTTGGTAAAAAATATGGGGACAAGCAGGTTATTAAACCCATGACATTCAGCATTAATGCTGGAGAACGCATTGCATTTGTGGGGAAAAATGGCATGGGAAAAACCACGTTGGCACGGATTATCGCCGGCGATTTGGAGCATGAAGGACATTTTAAATTCGGCCATAATGTGGCCCTTGGCTATTTTGCCCAGCACCAAACGGAGCGTTTAGATGGTACCAAAACGGTGCTGGAAGAGATGGAAAGTGCGGCTTGGGAAAGCGATCGTTTCACCCAAGTTCGCGCCATTCTGGGTGCATTCCTTTTTAGCGGAGAAGATGTAGAGAAGAAGGTTCGGGTACTGTCGGGCGGAGAAAAGGCCAGGTTGTCCATGGCAAAACTTCTGCTTCGACCTTTGAACTTTCTCATTTTCGATGAACCTACAAACCACTTGGACTTGATTTCCAAGGACGTGTTAAAGCAAGCTTTGGCACACTTCGAAGGTACCGTGGTGGTCGTGTCTCACGACCGAGAATTTTTAACCGGACTTACTACCAAAACGTTTGAATTTACACCAGAGGGTATCCGTGAACATTTGGGTGATGTGAACGAGTTTTTGGAAAAGAAAAAGGTGGCCCAATTCCGCGAAATTGAAAAGGGTAAATCCACACCTGCACCCGCGGTGAAAACTCCTGTTCCGGTGGCGACGGATCAAGGCAGCGATAAAAACCTGAAAAAGCTCAAACAACAGCTGGATCGGGTTGAAAAAGACATTGCAGAAACCGAGGCCGTCATTGCCCAAAGGGAAGCTGACCTTCAGGACCCCAATAAGGCCGCTACACTTAGTACAGACGCCCATTTCCTTCAAGATTATGAGATGCATCGAAAAAAATTGGCTGAACTCATGGAAAAATGGGAGCAATTGGCCGCTGAAATGGAGTCTTAATCTTTTTTTCTTTCTCCTTTTTTCCGTTCCTTTTTCCCCGTTTCTTGCCCAGGTTTCCCCCCTTCAACTTCCCCAAGGATTTTCTGTGGAAGAGGCCCAAATGCATTTTACCCTTCAACAGGCTTTTCGTACCCGACAACCCAATGATTCTGCATTAGAGGATGTTCGTATTCTTCGATGGTATCGGTTTCCGGAAACGGATGTGGCTTGGTCTTGGTGGCAAGATGGTCATGGTAAAATTTGGCTTTGTTTTCCCGGTTCGGCTCCTAGTTCTGCCAGTTGGCTTTTAAATGTATACGCTGGAATGTTACCGGCCAAAGGAGAAATAATATCGGATGGCCATGTCTTTGCCTATCAATTTGCTTCTCACCCCAATGCCCGAACCCATGCAGGATGGACAGCAGGATTGTTTCAGTTCCTTCGTGCTGAATCTTCATTTATGGATTCACTCTACCAGACCGGCCACCAAAACTGGGTCATTAGCGGCCATAGCCAAGGCGGGGCTTTGGCTTATTTAATGTCAGCTTATCTTAGCCAACTTCAATCCAAGGCGTCCTTTTTCCCGTATCTGCAATGGAAAGTGTACACATCCGGCGCACCCAAACCCGGTAACCTTTGGTTTGCCCGAGATTTTATGGCTAAGACACCGGCCAATCAGGTCTTTTCAATGGTTATCAATTCTGATTGGGTGCCCTTAATGCCCGTAGGATTGCAGCAAATCTCAAGTTTTCCTGAACATGCGCCCATTCGGCAATGGAAATCGCTGGTGCGACAAATGCCCAAATGGAGGCAACGCTTGGCGCTTCGCTATATAGTAGGCAGAATGACCAGGCCGCTTTCCAGAACCTCACGCCGCTATCATCACTGGCTTGCCAACACCCCCAATCGCGCGTTGCAACCCAAATGGCAGAATTTGACCTTGCCTGAGCCAATGGAAGATTTTGATTATCATTCCTTCGGCACGCAGGTAATCCTCATGCCCGATTCAACTTTTTTACATGATTTTCCGCTGAAAGAAGGCCAGTGGTTTACCCATCATAGCCTCCGCGCCTATGCTTGGTTTTTTAAACACACCATGACGGAAAACGTGGCTCCCGTTTGGACAAGTCTTTCTTTAGAAGGCACATGGCAATTGATACAAACTCCGGAATGGCATAGAACCGCTTTACGTCAACAACCCATCCGCATGCATATGGATTGGGGAAAACAACAATTGGTGCTCCAAGATTCCTGTGGTTTGGGTTTTGCTCCATTTCGTTCGGAAGGTGCCGGTTTCTCTATTTCTCAGCCTTTTCAGTTTACGGCGGGTGCTCCCTGTTCAGACCAATTGCTGCGCCAAGTGATGGCTCAATTACAAGGTTTGGTTTCTGTTTATCAACCGGATCAAACCAGCTTGGAGTGGCTGGTATCTGGCGCAGAGCCCTGGATTTGGTGGCGGATTCAACCCTAAAGGTTGAGCAAAAGGAAACTGCTTTTGCATCTTGCAGGGCTAAAAAATTCGCCTTTACTTTGCAGAAGCCATTAAAAACCAATATGAAACACATTACTCTTTTGGGAAGCGTATTCGCTTTCACCGCCCTTCAGGCACAAATCACCATTACATCCGGTGATTTTGGTTCTGCGGGAGAAAGTTTTACTGTAGGAACCCACACAGCACCTGGGGTAAGTCCAGGTAGTGCCGGACCCAACCAAACTTGGGATTTTTCCGCATTGATTACCCAGAGTTTGGACACCATTCAGTTCTTAAATCCGACAGGATTGCCCGGAGCGACAAGTTTTCCCGGAGCCAATTTGGCCATTGAGTCCAATGATGGCTTGTTTTATTTCGACAAATCTTCCGCCGGTGTGAACACCCTTGGCGGCGCGTCTTCCTTTGGTGGCGTACCTGCGGTAGCTGTTTACAATCCGCCCCAGACTTTGTTGCCTTTTCCAGCAGCATATAACGACCAATTTACTTCGAGCACTGCTTTTAATACTGAATTGGCCTTTCCCGTTGATACCAATATCCTGGGTTGCGTAATCAAAATCGACTCTATCCGTATTGTTCGCAATTCTACATTGAATACTGCTTTTGATGCATGGGGAACGGTTACTCTTCCTACCGGCAGCTTTCCAAGTTTGCGTGCCAATTCATTGGAAAACACCACGGACTCTATTTTCATTTATGTGCCTAATGGATTACAGTGTTTGCTTCTTGGGGTAAACGAACCCGCAGGTTGGATTTTAGCGCCCAATTTGTTGATTCAAGCTGCAGGGTTTCCTGGTAATGTAATTCAGGCCGCAAGCAGAATTTACACTTGGTATGCCAATGGCGAAAAATTTGGTGTTTTAGCCATGCAAATGGATGACCAAAACAATGTGGAATCAGCCCGTTTCAAAAGTGATGCTTCTCAGTTGGTATCCATTGAGGACAATGAGGCCACCACATGGCAAGTGACTCCAAACCCTGCAGGTGAGTCTGTAAACTTTGGATTGACCCAGCCTGGTTTGGTTACAGTAACCGACCTTTCCGGAAGAATTATCTGGGAAAACGAAGTACAACCGAATACAGCGGTTTCTATTGCCGACTGGAAAGATGGTTTGTATGTGTACACTGTTCAGCAAGGACAAAAAGTAGTTGGAAAAGGCAAATTGGTGGTGCAACACTAAAGCCTACGAGTCCATTGTGACTCTTACAATGAAAGAGTTTTCGTGAAAACCACTTGTCTATGGGCAAGTGTTTTTTTTATGTAGAAGGGAGGTGGAAAATGAGGCGAATGAAATCCGGAGTTTTGGACGTTATGGGACTTGAAATGATGGGGATTTTCAGGTGGAGGGATAAGGTTTTGAATAGTGACCAAATGGGGGTGCATCCTCACCGGGGGTGGTGGGATGTGAGCCAAAGATTGAAAGGTGGTTGGGGCGGATGCCTCCCGGGAGTCCGGCCTTTCGATTCATTAAACCTTCGATACCTTTTAAAAATTTTGGTGTTTCAAAGCCGTTTCATTTGCTTTTCCTCACCTTAAGGTATCGTTCTTTTTTCTTTTGAAAAATGGAGCACGATAACCACCATACTCCGCCTCGGACCCACTATTCCCACCTTTGAAAGGTCGAAAAAACTAAACCTATCAAAGGCACCCCCGAGATTCCCAGTGTTAGACAATGTTGGACATGGCCTAAACCACCGCCTAACACCATCCGCTCAACAACATAAGAACCCTGAGCGTTCCCCGTCGCCCCCAATAAGGCAACGGAGCAGAAAAATAAGTCAATGTGTAGAACTACTTGGCTAAGGTACAATATCAAATACCCCTTTGTCAAGACCTTTACATAGATTTTTTTAAGCCTCTCAAAGAAAGGTCTAAAAAAGATGGGAAAACCTTCATAGGCTCTCTTCTTGCAATAAAAAGTCAGGCAAATGGCCGGTCTTAAAATAAATAGGTTGTTAACTTTTCTGCAGTTAGTGGCTTTTCCAAATACCCCGCAACCTCTGGAAAGGCCTTCGCCCTGTTTTGGTCTGCAAGGTCTATGGAAGAAGTAACTAGAACGATTTTTCCATGAAAAGAAGAAACTTTTCTTAGCTCCATCAAAAATGTCCAACCATCACATACGGGCATGTTAATGTCTAACAATATCAAAAACGATGCATCTGGCTCAGATTGAATGTGTGCCAATGCAAGGTCTCCATCATCAAATGAAAGGACCGTGGATTCAGTGTTCATTCTTTTCAATAAGGCATGATGCAAGAACAGAACGACCGGATCATCATCTATGAGTATTATTTGGTTCATTTTTCCCCGCGTGACCTAGAGAGGATTCCCTTGCTCCCTAGTCGCTAACAAATATACACAGGGTTTATATAAATCCAATTTTGCCAAAGGCCTACATGAAAGGGTTGAAAAAAATGGGTTTTTTTCTTCTTTTTTGATGGGGAAGCAGAAATATTGGCTTGAACGATTCATTTCAATGGGTCAAAAATCAAATGGAAGGCAATGGCTCCTTAAAAAAGCTTGTTTACAATAAAATACATCAGTTTAGAAAACAATATCTGTTAATTTTAAAGCATGGAACTTCAATTTTTTCAAATCGTAGACACGGAAGAAAAAGCCAAGGCACTTTGGCAAACCCAACAGACACGGCCTCAAATTCTTTTCAAGCATTCTTTTCGATGCGGTATTTCTTTGGGCGCATTGTATGCTTTGGAGCCTTTTTTAGAGGAGATACAAAACCATGCCGACCTATATTTAATTGATGTAGTGAACTATAAATCTATTTCCATGGGTATTGCGACGCAATTCAACGTATTGCATCAAAGCCCTCAAGTGATCATCTGGCAAAACCAAAAAGTCATTTATCATGCCAGTCATGCCGCCATTCAGGGCCATGTTATTTTGCAAAAAATAAATGCCTGCAGATAGGCCTACCAAGGACGTTGGTAAAAAAGCGGGTTCTTGCTACCTTTGGCGCGTATCCATTGGAAAGAAAAAAATTTATGCCAAATACAGTTCAGCTTCAGCAAGATTATCCTTTGATTGATAAGTCATTGGAAATGTATGAGCGGGCAAAAGCCATTATGCCGCCCGTAACACAAACCATGGCCAAAGGGCCCGGGCAATATAGTCTTGGTGCTTGCCCCATTTATTTGAAGCGGGGTAAAGGAAGCCGGGTTTGGGATGTAGATGGCAATGAGTATTTGGATTGGAATGCGGCCATTGGACCCTTATCTTTAGGATACGGTTATCCTGATGTAGACCAAGCCATCCGCGCACAACTTGAAGATGGCATTACCTTTTCCCTCATGCATGAGTTGGAATATGAAGTGGCGGACATGATTCACCAGATCATCCCCAATGCGGAGGCCGTAAGAATTTCAAAAAGTGGTGCAGACGTCTGTTCTGCCGCCATCAGAATTGCCAGAGCACATACCAAAAGGAATAAAATCCTCTGTTGTGGCTACCACGGTTGGCACGATTGGTATATTGCTGTTACCTCAAGGGCCGCGGGTATTCCGGACGAAGTTAAAGCACTTACCTATACCTTTGATTACAATAATTTAGATTCCTTGAAAGCGGCATTGGATGCAGACGTAGCGGCCGTTATTTTGGAACCTTTTGTATTTGACGTTCCTGCTGAAGGCTATCTGAAAGAAGTCGCTCGGCTTTGTAAGGAAAATGGCACCCTACTTATTTTCGATGAAATGTGGAGTGGGTTTCGTCTTGCATTAGGCGGTGCACAAGAATATTTTGGGGTAACCCCGGATTTGGCGGTGTATTCTAAAGCCGTGGCCAACGGAATGCCAATTGCCTTTTTAACCGGAAAAAAAGCCATCATGGATCATTTTCTCCAAGATGTGTTCTTTTTTACCACATTTGGCGGTGAAGCCTTGAGTTTAGCCGCAACCAAGGCCACACTTACCGTACTTAAAGAAAAAAATGTACCTGCCGATTTAGCGGCCAAAGGCCAAAAGTTAATGGACGGGTATAACGCCTTGGTTAAATCCTTGGGCATGGAAGCGTACACCAAGTGTAAAGGTTTCCCTTGCAGAACCACGGTTACCCTTGAAGCAGCCGTAACCAATCCACTCGAAATAAAAGCGTATTTCCAACAGGAAATGATAAAGCGAGGCGTTCTATGGCAAGGCAACCACAACATGATGTATATGCATTCTGAAGAAGACATTGCGTATACTTTGTCTGCCTATGCAGAAGTGTTGCCTTTGGTTAAAGCGGCCATTGAAAATGGAAATGTAGCCGCTTTGCTTAGAGGAAAACCATTGGAAGCTGTTTTCCGGAAAGTGGATGGATTTAACATCAAACCCAAACAAGCCTAACATGGGGGAAAAAGAAACGTCGCGTGTTCTTCTCATTGGAGGAGCAGGCTATGTAGGTGCTGTAGCCAGCAGGCAATTTTTGGCGGCTGGATATAAGGTTCGGGTGTTGGACCCACTGTTATACCAAACCGGACCTGCCATTAGTGACCTCATGGAAAATCCTGACTTTGATTTTGTCAAAGGAAGTTTTGGTGAGGACGCCACACTTAGGTTGGCCTTGCGAGACGTAGATCACGTAGTGCTTTTAGCGGCCATGGTTGGTGATCCCATTTGCAAAAAATATCCCGAACTGGCCATGAATGTAAACCTTCATTATCCCAAAGCTTTATGGGAAGTGATGAAGGATTTTCCCATCAAAAAATTCATTTTTACCTCTACCTGTTCCAATTATGGGCTTAGGGATACTGATGAGCCGGCCAAAGAGACCGATGCGCTCAATCCCCAATCCCTTTACGCAGAAACCAAGATTGCATTTGAACAGCATATCCTTGGCCATCTGAATGATGTGACCTTTTCGCCCACCATTCTGCGGATTTCAACGGCATTTGGTATTTCGGCCCGCATGCGTTTCGACCTTACCATTTCGGAGTTTAGTCGGGAATTGGCCCTTGGAAAATCCTTATTGGTCTATGATGAACACACCTGGAGGCCTTATTGCCATGTGTCTGACATTTCCACGGTGATTCAAAAAGTGATGGAGGCGCCTGAAGAGCTGGTACGAGGAGAAGTATTCAACACAGGAGGAGACCAAAACAACTATACCAAGAAGATGATTGCAGATTTGGTGCTCAAGCATCTTCCACAGGGCGAAGTGGCTTACAAGGCCGGTGGTGTGGATCCAAGAAATTACAGGGTTTCATTTGAAAAAGTAAAAAGAGTACTCGGTTTCGAGCCGGCATTCACGGCGGAGGATAGCATTGTCCGCGTTATTCAAGCCGTTAAGCTCGGATTGTTCGACGATTATGACGCCAGGAGAGGTTACTATGGAAATTACGAGGTGACCGAATCGTAAACTCATTTTTGAGGCAACGTTTTCAACCGGGATACCACTGAATGAGGTGTATCCCGGTTTTTTTGTTGCGCCGAAGCCATGAGTGTTAATGCTTGGGATAATTCGCGTCGGGAAAATGGAGCGTCAAATCACCCCATAATGTAACTTCAAACGAAGTCAGGGACGGCCAATCCTATATTTTTCTTATTTCGGCAGGAATGGATGCGGGGTAAAGGTGAATGGGGGCCGGGGGATGCCCTTGAAGAGAAGGCAAAATTCGTCCAATTAAATTCCTAATATCCTCTGGTTGTTGTAAATGGACGTGAAAGGGCCCTTGATTTACAGCCTAGGGAAAATGGCTGCCTCATACTGCGAGAGTCTATTTACTCCGAATTTGAAATAAAAAAAGCCGATGAAAAATCACCGGCTTTAAAATCATTAAATGAGGATTAACGCGTGATCAAAATCCGCACGGCTTGTCCACTTTCTGTGCGCAAGATATACACACCTGCAGGCAAACCTTCAGTTGAAATTTGTCCCTTCTGCGAAGACGTTTTCATTTGACGTCCAGACAAATCAAAAAGCGCAGCATGTACGGTTTGATTAAAGAACACAGGATTTCCTGCTTCTGCTGGGTTTGGATACGCATGGAAAAGTTGCGCATCAGGTTCTGCGATGCTTGATACGGTAGCCGTGGTTTGATTTCCTGTAGTGCCGGAAGCATATTTTACAGGGGTGCAATCGAATTCATACAGGGCAAAATGGTACACTGTGTTGGCCACAAGACCATTGATGTTGGTGGTGGTTCCATTGCCACTGTACACTACAAATCCATCACCTAAAGCAGCGGCAGGCGTGCCAAAGGTTCCGTTGGCGGTGTACGTTTGTCCGTCAGTGGGTCCGGTGGCTACGGGTGCGCCTTGGCGTGCTACCAAGATACGGCCTGTTCCTGAGCCATTTTGCCATTGAATGGTCAAATCGGTAGTGTTGATATTGGAAAAAGCCAAGTTGGATGCATTGGAGGGTGTAACACATAAAGGAACCGCATTCAAAGTGGTGTCTCCATCAATGAAGGACATAGGGTCATTGGCTTGAATGGTAAAGGCTTCCACTACGTCATACACCAAATCCGTCCAAGTAAACGAGCCGCTAGTCATGTTCACAGGACCCAGACCGGTCGCAGCGCTAAGGTTTCCGGAGCCATTGGCCAAGGTAAGTACCACTGCACGTGGATCGACATCTCTATTTAGCCATTGGTCTACCGCTTCTACGGTGAGGCTAAAAGTTTGATTGACCGTGATGGGCTGAGAAATGTTTGAAAATACAAAGTCAATGGCCGTCACTTCTACCACGTTTTTGGTACCATCAGAAGTAACCTGGCTTGTCGCTAAAGGAGAAGAATTACATGGGTTAGAAAGTCCGATAGTAGAATCTGACAACAACAATTGAATGGTAGATTTATCGATAAGCTGTCCTGTAGAGGCCAAGGTTGCTCTAAGTTGCAAGGTTCTGGTGGTTCCATCGGGTACTTGTAAAGTTAATCCAGAGAAATCAACTGCACTTGCAGAAAGTACGGCATCTGCCAGTTTAGTGGCGCCATCGAAAAGTGCTACGGCCTGGAACACTTGGTTAAAGTTTCCTGCGGTATGTAGTGGGCCTGCGGTAAATTGAAGTCCCGCCACATCCGTAGGCAAATTGTCGGTTACTCCATTTACACCACCATCTCTAAGGGTAAAAGCAAAAATCTGCGCCCCGTCGGTGATGGTATTGACCGGACCCGTCATGGTGCTATACAAAGTATCTGTTTCGGATGAAGGTACGGCCACTAGGTCAGTTGCTCCTGTTGAAATGCCGGTAGAAGTAACGGAAATCTCATCTAAACGGATGGCAGGTCTTGAGCCTCCGTTGTTTGAAGCTTGCTGAAAATACCGCCATTGAAGGTAAACCACAGGTTGGTTTTCTGCGTCTTGTGGCAATACTACGGGCCCAAAATTCTGGGTGTTTCCTTGTGCTGTTCCTAAGGTTTGGTATTCAGTACCGGGAACCACTTGCCAGGCATTTCCACCTACGCGATAT
>CAZRHR010000008.1:31850-52560 GCA_964599915.1 uncultured Candidatus Competibacteraceae bacterium
GGTAATCTCTTGGGGTTGGCGTTCCAGATCCAACGGACTGGGTGCCGTTTAACCAGCTTACGGTTACGTTGGTTCTTCCCAGGGTATTTAAACCAAGTACAGCCGTTCCTAAATGTCCTCCGTTAGATGCAGTGCCGGTATTTGCAAATGCAATTCCGTCCGTGCCAATTCCATTGATGCGGCTGCCTCCTGTGAGGTTGTAGGCCGCAGCGTATGTACCGGTCATGCTTACAGAAGCATTGGGGTCACTGGTGCTGGTGGAATGGAAAGACATGGACGCTGGATAGGTGCCTGCGGCATTGCTGGCGTCCCATTGGGTGAAGGTATAATTTCCACTACACAAAGGATGAACGGTCGGGAAGTTTCCGGAAGCCGTGGCTGTTCCGTTGAGTACAATTTTTACCGTGGTTACGCCTTGGGTAGAAATAAACAAGGTGTCCTGAAAGGTGTTGGCAGCACTCGCCAACATTCTCACATAAATGCGGGTATTCGGAACGGCTCCAGCGACAAGCGGCAGGTTGAGGGATGTTCCGTAAGGTCCGGCAAAAGCGGTAGAAATTTGGAAAGGCGCATTGGTTGTCAAAGAAATGGGCGTACTTAGGTTGGCGCCATCCACGGTGATGGAGTCTGTGTTACTATTGGTATTTGCCTGTGCGGTAAATGCGCCTAAGATAGTGGGCGTAACGCTCATGGCAGGAATCACAGGAATCAGGGCCTGTGTAACGGCTGGGTTGGTGGTGTTGTATTCACCAGGGTTACAGTCGTAGCTGTAGGCCGCAAAATGATAGGTGTTTCCAGCCACAAGGTTGGTCACATTTACGGTTCCTGTTGCTGCAGCTCCTGCATAAACAATAAATCCGGAACCTAGCGCAGATGTTGGAGCGCCGAATGCTGCGGAAGCGGTATAGTTCTGTCCATCTACAGGGGCATCTGCGACGGCACTACCTTGCCTTGCAACAACAATAACGTTGGGCCCATTTCCTCCGGTCCAGTTCAAGGTAACGCTACTACCCGCTAAGTTAGCAGTGGTTAGTGTGGCTACTTGTTGTGTAGGCTCAGGACAAGCAATTTGTCTTGGAATTGCTACGAATGAATCGACGGCCATGCCGTGGTCGTTGCCGGTAACATCAAAATCCACCCAACGTACCCATACGGTGGAGCCAGGGGTGATGTTTCCAAGGTTATTTAAAGTGGTGGCAAGGGCGGCCCGATTGGCAGGAAGATTTCCATTCAGTGCTCCGGCTACACCGGATTGAACGGGTGAATTGAATTTTAGGGCATTGACCCGCTGCCAGTTTCCTGTATTCAAACTGGTGGCATTGGTAGAATATTCAAAAACCAAAGAATCACCACCGGTATTTCCACCATCTCTCCATTGTTCGCCCACATAAGCAATATCCAATCCATTGAATGTTTGACCTGTTGCGTTGAACAATTGAATGCCGAAAAAGGTAGGAGAAAAGGAGCCGGATGAAATGGCGCCAAGGGCCCGATCGGTATTCGTGGAGGTTCCAAAGCTGTAAGCATCGCCTGTAGAAGCGCTTCCGTCGCCTGCACGGTATAAACCATCTACATTGGCGTTGGTAGAGCTGGTTTGCTCTAAAATAAATACACCAAAGGGATAGTCGCTAAGCCCTGTTCCGGACGTAGCCAACAAATCGAATGTTTGGGTAGTGGATGGCACATTCACCGCAGAAAGTACAATGGTACTATCGTTGTCTAAGATGCTAACGGGTAAACTGGTTGTGGTGCCTGATGCCAAACCGGCAGAAAGGTTTGCAATGTTGATGTTGGCTACTTCTGGTCCTTCGTTAAAAAGGTCATTTTGTATGGTGAAAGTAACCGACCCGGTATTTGAACCATTTGGAATGGTTAACGTGTTGCTAGAAAAAAGATAGTCAGATGCCGTAATTCCCACCCCTGAGGCAGAAAGCGTGACGGTTTCATTGGTGGAAACGTTGTTGTTCGCCGTGGCAGTTACAGTAATCACGGTTTGGGCCGCCTCTGAACCTGATGAAGCAGAAAGAGAAAGGTTCACGAGGTTGGTAGAAGCAGGCTGCCCGGAAATGTTGATGTTATCAATGGCAAAAGAAGGACGCGACCCACCACCAATAGAGTCTTTATATACCCAGCGCAGCTGAACTTCCGCTTGGTTATTACAGTTGGCTGGAAGAAGCACCGTTCTAGGTTGAACGTTTACGGGTGCTGTTCCTGTTGTATTGGCCTGTCCGATGCTATGGTAGCCGGTTCCCAAAAGGGTGGTCCAGTTTCCGCTGGTTCCCACACGGTATTGTAATGCCATTACATTGATTCGGGTGTTGCTGGAACCATTGAATGGATCCCGAATGGTCATGGCATCGTAGGCAACATTTATTTGTCCCAATCCTGTAGTATTGATGGCCAATGCCAAGGCGTGGCTGGTAGAACTGGAATTGAGCATTCCTGCTTTTCCATTAAAATCATAGGTGCCACCTGAGGTGGTCGCCGCGGTCCCTCCCGTGAAATTCGCATTTCCTGTGGGGCCCGTTACCGGAAATGTGGTGGGTGAACTTGAAGCAAGCCATGTGGCCCATCCTGTAGGCGGCGTGGTGCTACTACCCGTTAGCCCATTAAAATTTTCCGTGTAAGGCAAGGTTTGAGCCGGCGGATTGGTTTGACCCATCACCTGACCTGCAAAACAAACCGCCATCCAAGCGTACAATGTAATCCTCATGGTAAAAAATTTGACGACGCAAAGGTAATTCTTACGGCAGGTATTTAAAGTTAACTAAACATTAATTACCTGATTTAACCCCTCACAATCTGTTTAATTTTACAAATGTACAATCTTTTACCCCTTTTTTTGACATAGCTTTAGGGTATATTTCGTAACTTTTTCCTCCTATCCTTACAAGCATGGCATGAAATCACAAAAGCTATCTTTTACCGTTTTTAGTTTTCTGATTAGCCTGGCTTTGGGGAAACTTTTGGGTCAAATGACCCCAACCTTTATCGTCCAAATCCCCATGAGGGATGGACAATCTTTGGCCGCAGATGTCTATGTACCTGCGGCTTGTGCTTCTTGTCCGGCCATTCTCATTCAAACGCCTTACAACAAAAATAATTTTCGCCAAGGCTTGCCATTGGGCATCGGTACTAACCTCAACACAAGCCCTTATGCTTGGGTCGTGGTGGATTGGCGTGGGTTTTATGGTTCTTCCCAAGCGGCTGTTTCAAACCCAAGCCGGGGCCAAGATGGTTATGATGTGATGGATTGGATGGTGGCGCAAACCTGGTGCAATGGTCATATTGGTACTTGGGGGCCTTCTGCGTTGGGCGTTATTCAATATCAAACGGCCAAAGAACAGCATCCTGCCCACCGTTGTGCGGTTCCTTTGGTGGCAGACCCAGGTACAACCTACGACAGTTATTTTTATGGTGGCGTTTTGGAAAAGGCAAGGCTTCAAACCCTCGATGCGCTTGGGTATGGCCTTTCTTCCACCGTTTTGGCCAATGTTTACTTTTCTCCTGCTTGGCAATTTGCCGCAAACCAAACTTGGTACCCTTCTTCCATTGTTATTCCCACCTTACAAATTGGAGGCTGGTATGACCATAACATCGATAAGATGTTAAACTGGTATGAAGCCTGCAGAAACCTTGCGGCACCTGCTGTTCGAAATCAGCAATGGTTTCTTGTCGGCCCGTGGGTCCATGGGGGTACCGGTGCGGCTTATGTAGGTTCTGCCCAACAAGGCGAACTGAGTTATCCCGATGCAGCATTTAAATCGGATTCCATGGCACTTGATTTTTTTGCCCATTTTCTTTTGAACCAAGCCAATGGATTTGAGCAAACACCGCTTTTTTGGTGTTATGACCTTGGAAAACAAGGCTGGGTAAACCCTGTACTTCCCTTAGCCCAGCCCCTTAACACCAACCTGCTTTTCCAAGCCAATGGACAACTTGGTATGGCTTTTTCCCAAGGATTTTCTTCTTGGATTGCCAATCCGAAGACGCCTACTCCAACCCTGGGAGGACAAACTTTGGCCCCTGGATTAACACAAGGGCCAATGAATCAAATCTCGCTTCAACAGCGAACCGACTTGCTTTGGTTCGAATCGAACCCGCTCACTCAAGATTTCACTTGCATGGGACGTCCCAAAGTTCGGGTTTATGTATCATCCAGCCGTCCAGATGCCGATGTGGTTATTCGATTGGTAGATGTTTACCCGGACGGAAGGCAGATGCTTATAAATGACGGCATTCGCAGGTTGAGGTTTAGAAACGGATTTACCCAAAATGATGAAGCCTTTCTCTCGCCTTCCGATGTGGCTGAAATGGAGGTGGCGTTGCCATTTATCCGTTACACATGGAAGCCCGGACACCGAATTGGTGTATATGTTTCCGGACATTCAGCACCAAGATGGGATGTCAATCTTCAAAACGGTGGTACGATGTATGTGGCCGGTGATACCTTGACGTCTGAAATTACTTTTTTCCACACCACTCAATATCCCTCGACCCTGCAACTTCCGGGCGCCGGGTTGGTTTTAAATAATCCGGCTGTCGAAAGAGCAAATCCTAACCTTTTTCCCAACCCGGCGTCTACCTACTTAACCATTCCTGTTTTGAATCCAGGGGATAGGGTCTCCATTCTCGACCTACTTGGACGAAGCTGTGGAACCTACTTTTTGAATGACGCTCGCCAAATCCAACCCGAACATTTACCTTCTGGTACCTATTGGATTCAAACAGATTCTGGCCCCCTGTTTTTTCAATGGCACCCATAGAAAAAGTTTATATATGATGATTATCATTTTTATACGAAGATTCCGACGTATCTTTGAGGAAACTTTTTGTCGTGAAATTGGCTGTTATATACGCAACAAAACATGGATGCACATCTGAGATAGCCTCTTTAATTGCCCAGCTCCATCCAAATGATGATGCCACCCTCATTTCTTTACACACGAATCCTCATCCCGATTTATCCCCCTACGATGTGATTGTTTTAGGCGGCCCAGTATATTTCGGACAACCCCTGCCTGCTTTTCGACAGTTTATTCAAAACAACACGTCTGAACTTGCCTCTAAACCTTTAGGATTATTTTTGGTTGGTTTAAATGAAAAAGCAGCGTTGAAGTCCTTTGAAAAAGTTATTCCACAAAAACTTATCAATCACGCTTATGCAGTGGCTTTTGTAGGTGGCGTTTTATCTTTCAAAACCCTTTCTTTTTGGGAGAAATGGCTGGTGAAAATCATTAAAGGCGCTGGCGAGGAACTTACCTTATTTAAACCCGAACTTCTGAAAATTTTACAATACAAAAGAAATACCGACACCTATTCCTCTTTGGCAGTTTAATGGACTTCCATTTCCCTATGTGTCATCTTTTTTCTTTAATGGTTCCTTTTTTCGCCTGATAAAAAGGACTTGAGCTCCGGCCATACCGCCAAAAGACAAAGCAGGGTTGTGGGTATCATCAGCCATGCCACCCTGGTTTGAAACCGCTCATACGCCATGTGCAATCCCCCGGTTACCAAAGCATTGGCTAGCATCGAGAAGCTGACAAGTACCGTTAGCTCCAATACTTGCTTCAACCGCGCTAAGTGACGCCCTTTCCACCAAAGGACACACCAAAGCACCAAACACAGCCAAATGCCCCACCATTGTCTCTGGCGGAGCCCGGAAAAGTCAATGCCGTTGCCTACTTGCTGCTTTGCATTTAGATACAAAGGAAGTTCATGTGCCATTTTATCCGCTACTTCTCCAAACGGGGGACTTCCTGGTCCATACGGCTGTAAGGCTTCTCCTGGCGCAATGCGTACAAGCTGACTTAGTGTAGCCAAACCCATTTCCGCAAGGTTTCTTCCTGCATAAGGCCACGTAGTCCAGATCCGTTTCCAAACCGCATCATATTCTGTGCGAACCCTTATCGCTCCTCCTTCTAAATGCAACGGACTATTGGGGTCATATAAAAAAGACAATATAGAAGGTGGAATATGGCCCTGATGGTTACATAGCTTGTAGGGCGGATAACCATTTATTGGCGCACACTGGTCTTTTAAAAATTCCTGCAAAAGTCCAATCTGCGCTAGTCTGGCCACATGTTGGGTTGATCCAAAAGGCGTATAACGAAATCCATGGCCATGACTGGCCGAAATGCTCATGTTGATGAGAATGGCCATGGCCGCGCCCACCGGCATCAAAATTCGGAACCAATCAAGTCGCCGTCTTTGCCAAACCCAAACAGCCAACCACCAAAGTAAAAGGATGGGGGGATGAGAAAAATGCATCAGGCAGAGTGGAATGGCCAGAAGTGAATGACCCATGACTTTTTTCCAAGAAGTGGCAGGATGTACCACAATGAAGGATTGAAGAAACAACACGGCGATGGCCCAGTCGGGCGTGAGTTGGGACACATACCATGCAATGCCTGTAAAAGTCACAGAAAATAGCGCGACCAGCATATAGGCCGGCACACGCTTTCTTGCATCAATACTCCAGGTGCGATAAAAATCGGCAAATACAAGGGCGAAAATGAACCCTTGAACGAGCACGGGAAGCCAAAAACTCTCGGCACCTGACACTCCGCGCAAAAACCATGAATAAAAGAGGGGACGGTCCTCGGGATAAAAATCTGAAAAACCAGCCCTAATGTAGGTTCCTGTATCTGAATACACCAAGGGATAGCCATTGAAAAAAGCAGGATACAAAAACAACAGGATGCCGGGCAACATCCAGAAAAATGCCCGAATCCATGCCTTTTTGTTTGCTCTTAAGGCCACGTAAAGTCGAATTTTTTTCCAAAGATGCCCAGATACCTCACTTTTCCCGTTCCTTTAATTTGAAATTGTAAGTTTCCGGTTAAAAAGCCTGCTACGCCTCCCGGTATCCCTTGAAGTTGTGCGGCAACAGAAATGGGATACATTTCGGTAGCATTGGCGCGGATTCTCATTTTCTCTGGTGTTTGGATGCGACCCACCACGGAGCCATTCAACAAGACATCAGATTCAAGACGAACCACTTTCAGTCCAACTGAATTCGGATTCCGAATCCCGACCTTGAGCTCAAGGGTTGGATTGCCCGTGCGGCTTCTTCCCATTCCGCCCCACTGAATCTCGGTTGGAGTGGGCACGCCTACTTTACACGACACCAAAAGGACGCCTGTTAAAAGCAAGAGAAGCAAGCCTTTTTTCATCCTTTTTGCTGAGAAAAATAATGGAAAAAGAAAGGAATGGTTTCTATGCCTTTGAAATAATTGAAGATTCCATAACTTTCATTGGGTGAGTGAAGTGCATCTGAATCTAATCCAAATCCCATGAGGATAGAGTCCACTTGAAGTTCTTTTCTGAACAAAGCGACAATAGGAATAGAGCCTCCGCCACGTGTAGGAATGGGTTTTTTACCGAAGGTCGTTTCCATGGCCATGCTTGCCGCTTTAAAGGCAGGAGAATTGCTAGGGATAACCACCGGTTCTCCTCCATGATGGGGGCGAACTTCTACTTTTACGGAAGGCGGAGCAATGGAATTGAAAAATGCTGTGAATTTTTCTGTGATTTCTTCGCTGCTTTGGTTAGGCACCAATCGCATAGAAATTTTGGCGTAGGCTTTGGATGGCAAAACGGTTTTGGAGCCTTCGCCGGTGTATCCTCCCCAAATGCCATTTACATCTAAGGTAGGTCGGATCCCTGTACGCTCCATGGTGGTGTATCCTTTTTCTCCCCATTCTTCCGCAATACCTAAATCTGCATTATATTCCTGCTGATTAAAAGGTGCCCGTGCCATCTCTGCGCGCTCTTCTGCGGATAAATCCTCCACGTTGTCATAAAATCCGGGAATGGCAATTTCGTTTTTCTCATTGTGCATCTTGGCAATCATCTGGGCCAAAATGTTGATGGGATTGGCTACCGCGCCGCCGTAAACACCTGAGTGTAAATCTTTATTTGGTCCGGTTACCTCTACTTCAAGGTAGCTTAATCCCCGAAGGCCAACATCTATGGACGGGGTGTCGTTGGCGATCATGGAGGTGTCGGAAATTAAGATGACATCGCAGGCCAAACGCGCCTTTTCCTTTTGCACGAAGGTGGCCAAGTTGGCGGATCCAACTTCTTCTTCCCCTTCAATCATGAATTTAATGTTGCAAGGCAACTCGCCGGAGGCCATCATGGCTTCAAAGGCTTTTACATGCATGTAAAATTGACCTTTGTCATCTGCCGCACCACGTGCATAAATTTTTTCGTTGCGAATATGGGGTTCAAAAGGTGGGGTTTCCCATAATTCATAGGGAACCGCAGGTTGTACATCATAGTGACCATACACCAAAACGGTGGGTAAATGCGCACCTAATATTTTTTCTCCGTAGACAATAGGATAACCAGCCGTTTCGCAAATTTCTACCTTGTCCGCACCGGCTGCTCTTAATTTTTCAGCTACAAAGGCGGCACAAGCAAAGGTGTCTTTTGAAAACGCCGGATCTGCACTCACAGACGGAATGCGAAGGATGTCCAAAAGTTCTTGTAAAAATTTATCGCGGTTGGCCTGGATATACTGTTGGGTGGATGTCATTTGTCCCATATGAATTGTCAGATTTTTTTTGAAAAATGAATAACAAAGGTCGGGAATTGTACGTAAAAGAAAAGACCACAAGTAAATTTCTTCTTTCTATTTTTTAAAGATTTAAGGCTTGTGGATGTTGAGAATAGTAAGTAGTTTTACACAAGGTTTTCCACATTGGGTACGCATCGGCCATATCTATTCAGTTTCCTGTTGTTCTGTGCATTAGCATGGGGCTCCGCAAGTGCTCAATTAATCACCCAAGGTGGATATACGGCACAGCAACTCGTGCAAAACATTTTACTTGGCGGTGGCGTACAAGCTTTTAATTTTCAATACAGTGGTTCTCCCATCAGCATTGGATATTTTAATGGACAAAACACCAACATCGGTCTTCCCGAGGGTGTCATTATGACCACTGGAGTGATTTCCGGTCCTGAAGGTCCCCAAGGACCGAACACTATCCCGAATGCCGGAATTGACAATAATTTCCCCGGATCAACGCTTCTTCAACAGGCTTTTGGCTTCGCCCAACCCACGTTCAATGCCACTACCTTAACTTTTTCCTTTATTCCTCAGGGTGATTCTGTGGCCTTTAGATACGTTTTTGGCTCAGAAGAATACAAAGAGTTTGTGGGTTCTGAATTCAATGACGTTTTTGGGTTTTTCATTTCTGGTCCAAATCCAGCAGGTCCAGCCTATGTAAACCAAAACATCGCAAGGATTCCCGGATCCAATACCCAAGTGGCCATCAACAATGTAAATCACCTGACCAACAGTGCCTACTACGTTGACAATGAAATTCCTGGTTTTTCGACCATTCAATACGATGGATTTACGCGGCCGCTCTTGGCTTGGGCAAGGGTGGTTCCCTGTGAAACCTACACCATTCGTCTGGCCATTGCCGATGTAGCCGATGGAATCTATGACTCCGGCGTTTTTCTAGAAGCCAAATCCTTCTCTTCGCGCGGCGTAGACATTGATTATACCGTACTCAATTCTCCAGATCCGGACACGTTATATGAAGGTTGTGGTACGGCTGAAGTGGTGATTCGGTCTACCGGAGACAACTCCCAACCCCGAACTATTTTCCTGAACTTAGGTGGAACCGCCATCAATGGCACCGACATTACACCCATTCCTTTTTCCATCAATTTTGCCGCAGGACAAGATTCTGTGGTTTTCTCCTTTCAAGCCATTGCCGATGGGCTCGCTGAAGGCATTGAAAACATTGTAATCCAGCTACAGGACCCAAGCCTTTGTCCAAATACACCCTTGCCTTTTATTACCATTCCTGTGGCGGATGTGCAACCGCTCAATATTGCACCTCTGCCGGATTTAAATTTCAGTTGTAACAATGAAGTGGTTGCGCTAAATGCAAATGTAACCGGAGGGATTTCACCATACACATTTAATTGGACCCCCGGCAATTTAACAGGGAATAACCAAACCTTATTGGTCAACCAAACCACCTTGGTTACCCTAACGGTGTCGGATCGGTGCAGTAATTCAGGTACTGAATCGTTTCAAATCAATGTGCCGAATGTGCCTCCACTCCAGGTTTTTTCCACGCCTGACACTGCGCTTTGTCCCGGACAGTCGATTGTGTTAACAGCCTCGGCCATCGGAGGCATCGGCAATGTGGTTTTAAGCTGGTCCAACATTCCGGGCTCTCCCTCCTCTCAAGTGCTTACGCCAACCTCTTCCATGGTGGTTTCTGTTTCGGCTACAGATTCATGCGGGAACACCCAAGGCGCGTCCACCGTCATTTCCGTATTTGCCCCAAATGCAGATTTTGACTTTCGGTATATTACAAACGCCAAACTAAAATTTACACCTACCTTTTCCTCTGACATTACTTCTTGGGTTTGGGATTTTGGTGATGGTACCGTTTCCACAGAGGAAGCCCCCGTTCATTTATACCAAGATACAGGGTTGTACCAAGTCACCTTGATTGCGCTCAATGACTTCGGCTGTGCAGATACCGTCATCAAAAATGTGCGGGCATATCCGCCGTATGCGTTTTATATACCCAATGCCTATACCCCAAACTCAGATGGCTTGAACGAGGTGTATCGGGGAAAAGGGCAAGGGTTTATTCGGTATGAAATGTTCATTTTCGACCGTTGGGGACAAGAAATTTATAGAACAGCCGATATCAGCAGGGGTTGGACAGGAATTGATGACCAAGGAAGGCCCTTCCCGCTCGGGGTGTATGTCTATAAAGTGAGTTTAGAAACACCTGTGGGCGATGTGTATGAATATTCGGGTAGGGTAAGTTTAATCCGATAACCATGAAGCACTGGTACGTTTTGCTTTTTTGGTTTTACTTGCTACCCGGCAGAACGACACATATCGTTGGAGGAGAACTGTATTATGATTGTTTAGGCGGAGATACCTATCGTTTCACCCTGAAATTGTACAGAGATTGCCTGAGTGGCCAAGCACCGTTCGACAATCCGGCCACCCTTTCTATTTGGACCACCGGAGGCGTTTTACTTTCCAACAACCTTGTCAATTTTCCCGGTTCTGTCAATGTTCCTTTTGTTCCTAATAACCCATGTTTTCAGGCGCCACCCAACGTTTGTGTAGAAGAAGCGGTGTATAGCATTGTGCTGAATGTGCCGGGAAATCCACAGGATATTTTGGTCGCCTACCAACGCTGTTGCAGGAACAATACCATTGTAAATCTCGTCTCTCCAAGTACCACCGGCGCCACCTACGTGGCCACGATACGGCCTTCGACCGTGGTTACGTGCAATTCTACGCCCAGGTTTAAAAATTTTCCACCCATTGCCGTTTGTCTTGGCGACACTTTGCGGTTTGACCATAGCGCGACAGATCCGGATGGCGATTCTCTGGTCTATGAACTTTGTGCGACGTATAGCGGTGCGGACCCGCAAAATCCCATGCCCAGTCCTACCAACCCGCCGCCTTTTACGCCCATCGTTTTTCAGGCGCCTTACCAGCCCTTTTACCCCATTGCTACCAACCCACCCATTTCCATTCAACCTCAAACCGGTCTTTTAACCGTAATTCCTTCTCAGCTTGGGCAATATGTCGTGGGCATTTGTGTAAAAGAATACCGAAACGGCGTCTTGCTTACCACGCACCAAAGAGATTTTCAATTCAATATTACGCCTTGCGCCACCAACACCGTGGCCGATATAGACCTGTCGGCAGATTTTATCCCTACGCCCGATGGGAATTTTGAGCGTTGTGGGGCATTTCAGGTGAATTTTTTCAATACGTCCTTGAATGCGACCCGGTACCTTTGGGATTTTGGACTTCCCATGACCAATTCCGATACCTCCTCTGCGCCCCAACCGGTATTTGTCTATCCAAGTGCCGGAACGTACACCATTCGCCTTATCGCTAATCCGGGCTATTTTTGCGCCGATACAGCGTTCGTAACCATAACCTTGCGCAATCCTGCCAACCTCAATGTTTCTTTTCCCTCCGACCAATGCATTGACCTCAATAGTTTTGATTTTTCCGTAAACGGTATCATACCGCCGAACACCAATTTAAGCTGGCAGTTCGGGCCCAATGCCATTCCAAATACGGGGAATGGGCCTGTGGTCAATGGCGTTAGTTTTTCTTCCCCAGGAACCTACGCGGTTTACCTTATTTCCGATGATGGGGTGTGCAGGGATTCCATTCCAGGAACGGTGAGTCTGTTTGGTCATCCCACCTTTTCGCCTTTAGATCCGGTGGAAGGCTGTGATCCCTTTGTTTACACACTTCCCTTCCAAGTACAAGCCAATAACAACCAATTGGTGTACGATTGGAACCTTGGCAATGGGGTAAGTTCTACCATCCAGCAGCCCACCACCACTTACGGACCGGGCATTTTTTCGCCGTCTTTAACCATGATTTCCCTCACGGGCTGCCAAGACACTTTTGTGGTAAATTATCCCAACCTCGTGACCGTTTACCCATCGCCGGTAGCAGGAATCTCCGTTTTTCCACCCTCACAAAGTATTTTTAATCCTGAATTTTCCTTTTTCGACCAATCCCAATTTGGGGTCACTTGCACCCTTTTTACAGGAGATGGGTTCAGTACAGATCAATGCAATTTGAGCGGCTACAACTATGCCCTTGCGGGGAACTATTTGGCCTATTTGGTGGTGTCTAATGAATTCGGATGTCCGGACACTGCTTTTGTTCCGGTGATTGTTACACCTGAATTTACTTTTTACATCCCTAATACATTTACTGCCACGGCAGACGACGTGAATGATATTTTCCGTGGATACGGTATTGGTATTGACCAATATGATTTTAGAATTTATGACCGGTGGGGACAAATTATTTTTCAGTCGGATCAGATTTTACAAGGTTGGGATGGCCGTCACCGGATCAGTGGGGCAGAAGTGCCTGCGGGGATTTACGTTTATGCGGTAGATTTGGTTGACGTTTTTGGCATACCCCATAAATACCGTGGAAAAGTGCTGTTGCTGCGCAAGTCGGGGATTTCGAATTAATAGGGGAAAAGTGTGTCGGAAGTGTGCGTAAAAGGTGAAAGGAAGTGAGGAAGGATGAAGGTCAAAGCCTCATGAGATTCTCCCATAACTCGCCTTGTAGAATCAAATATCAACGATGAATCAACCCAACTGGAACCCAATGCCCTTAAGATCCTCCCAAAACCGGGGATAAGATTTGCCAACCACTTCGGGAGCTTCAATCACCATTTCTCCCACGATACAAGATAAAGGCGCTAAGGCCATGGCCATGCGGTGGTCATTAAACACAGGTAAGGCTTCCAAGGTCGGCGGTGTAAACTGACCATTTAGCTTAGTTAAGGAGTAATCATCACACTGAGCATCAATGCCAAAACGACGCAAAAGTACCATGAGCGCTTGAATGCGATTTGATTCTTTATGGACTAAAGTCTGTAAGCCGGTAAACTGAAACGACCTATTTTGTGCTGCGGCCAATAAGACCAAATAAGGCGCGAGATCCGGTGCGTCTATTAAATCCAAGGCAACGGGCGTATGAACTTTGATACCCGGTGTAAGCCAAACCCCATCGTTTTTCGGGGTAAAGCGTAAGCCAAAAACCTCGGCCCAGGCATAGAGTTTGGCGTCTGGTTGCTGAGACGGATAGGGAAGTTTTGGAAAAAAAACACTTGTTCTGGCAAGGGCTGCCCACATAAACCAAGGACCTACAGAACTCCAATCTGGTGGGATAAACGGAAAGGATAAAGGGGCTTTGAGGCCTGGATAAACGTAAAACCCATTTTCCCTTAGGTCTACCTTCCCTCCAAAACCTGCGATGGCTTCTATGGTTAGGTTCACATAACTTCCGCTGACTTGCGCTCCCGTTAGATGAACCGTTAATCCTTCGGGAAATCGGGTACCCACCATCAATAAGGCCGAAATAAACTGGCTGGAGATGTCTCCGCGGATGGTTACTTCTTTGACAGAAGGGGTTACACCTTTTATCCAAATCGGCAAAGACTTGTCAGTAAGTGTCTTTATTTCAGCGCCTAAACTGCGCAGTGCGTCTATTAAAGGAGAAAGTGGGCGTTCTCGTAATCGGGGTGCACCATCCAGTATGCGTTCTCCGGGCGTAAAGGCCAGCGCGGCCAATAAAAACCTTGCTGCCGTTCCTGCCATGCCTACCTGTAAAACCCCACATGACCCACAAAGGGCGCGCCGGAGTCCCTGCACGTCGTCCGACGGTGGTAGCGCATCGATGGGCGGAAGGGCGCCGCCGGATAAATAGTTTAAAATTAAATATCTGTTCGCTTGGCTTTTACCAGCGGGAAGGGAGATGGTCACTTCTGCGGGAAACGTGTCAGGTCGCCTGCATTTCATCAAAACAAGGACAAATAGTAAGATAGGGATTCGGTAACCAAGGACTCCTCGACACATTGGTTGATGATGGCCTCTCCAATGTCTTCCAGTAAAACAAAATTCAATTTGTCCTGGTCTTTTTTCTTGTCATTGGCCATGTATTGCAATAGCACAGGAATATCGCTTAGGGGGATAGATAGGTGGGGAAAAGACTGTCGCAGCGTGTCTCGAATTTCATCGAAAACAGATTTTTCAAGTTTACCTGTTTTCCAAGACAAATAGCTTTCCACAATCATGCCGGCCGCTACTGCATCTCCGTGATGAATAGGGGATTTACCATGGTTTAAGTACCAAGATTCAAAGGCGTGACCTGCGGTATGGCCGAAATTTAATTTTTTCCGCTCCCCCATTTCTTTGGGATCTCGGTCCACAATTTTCCTTTTAATCTCCAGGGATTTGAAAATCAAACGCTCATATTTATCTGTGCCACCATCTCGCAGCAAGCACCAAAGTCCCCGGTTGTCGATTAAAGCGTGTTTCCAAGCTTCTGCCATCCCGGCGCGCAAATGATCCGCAGGAAGGGTTTCTAAAAATCCGGGATAAATAAACACCGCTTGCGGATCTGTAAAGGTCCCAATCATGTTTTTTTGCCCGGAAAAATCCACACCCGTTTTGGAGCCTACCGCTGCATCCAACATACATAACAATGAGGTGGGAATGTGAATGAAGGGAAGACCTCGTTTGAAAACTGCCGCACAAAATCCACCCAAATCCGTTACTACACCGCCACCTAAATTGATGACCAACGTATTTCTACGAATTTGGCGATCCATCATCTCTTGCCAAAGTCGGAGCGTGGTCTCCATGTTTTTATGGTCTTCACCCGCCGGAAAAGTGAACAGCTCAAACCCTTTTTGTTCTAAAACAGGTCGAATGAGGGGTAAACACTGACGTGCCGTATTTTCATCGGCCAGCACCACCACCTCTTTGGCTTTACATGTGTTTTCAAGAAAATCTGCCAGATAAGCAAAATCTGGTTTTTCAAAGAAAATTTTATACCTGTCGGTGGTTAAAAACATGGTTTTTTACTGAATGCTGGGCAAAGGTAAGGGATAAATATGTGGACAAAAAACCTTAATGTGCCAATAGGTGTTTTTTGTAGGTTTGCACAGGAAATATAGAAGGCATGGAAAATTATTTTGACAATACAGCTGTGGCTTTTGCTGGCAAGTCGGATCGGGATTTGCGACGCGCGCAATGGCTGTTTTCTGTACTTTCCAAGCCATGGCTGGTTCAATGGGGGGCTTTTTTTTCTACTTGGGGTCTTAAACTGGGATTGCCCCTAAAACCCCTCATCCGTCAAACCATTTACCAGCAGTTTGTAGGCGGCGAAACCATTCAAAAAAGCCAAAAGAGTATTGAGGAATTATGGAAATTCCGGGTGGGAACCATCTTAGATTATTCCATTGAAGGAAAAACAGCAGAGGAAGATTTCGATGCTTGCCTCAAGGAATTGCTGCGCACGGCGGCTCGGGCCAAAGGCGACCCGGCCATCCCTTTTGTGGTTTTCAAAGTCACCGGCATGGCGCCCCACGACTTGCTTGAAAAGGTTTCACAGAATCAATCCCTTTCCCAATCGGAAACAACCGCGTGGCAAAAGGTCCGGCAGCGCATTTTTCAATTATGTGAGACCTGTGCACAGCAAAATACACCTGTTTTTATTGATGCAGAAGAGTCTTGGATTCAGCCGGCGATTGATGGTTTAGCGGAGGACATGATGTGGACTTTTAACCGGGAACATGCGCTGGTATACAACACTGTTCAAATGTACCGCACCGACCGGCTGGCTTACCTCAAGGATTTACATCAACGTGCACTCCAACAGGGATGTAAGGTGGGTGTGAAAATTGTTCGTGGCGCCTACATGGAAAAGGAACGGGAGCGGGCTGGTACATACGGGTATGCCGACCCTATTCAACCCAATAAGGAAGCGACCGATCGGGATTTTAACCTTGCCATCGAATTTTGTTGGAACGCACCCGATGTTTTTTCATTTTGTGCGGGTACCCATAATGAAGAAAGTAGCGCCTTGCTGGCGGCATTACTGGCTAAAGAGGAAAATCCGAACCATACAAAGCAGGTTTGGTTTGCCCAACTCTTGGGCATGAGTGATCACATTAGTTTCAATTTAGCCGCTCAGGGATATCAAGTGGCTAAATATGTCCCGTATGGCCCGGTAGAGGATGTGTTGCCTTACTTGACCCGAAGGGCGCGGGAAAATACATCCGTTGCCGGGCAAACAGGACGTGAATTAAGTCTTTTGAAAAAGGAATTGAAAAGGCGTCAGGCGGTCAAAAAGTAAGGAAAAAGCCTACGGTATGGCTGGCGAGGACCAAGAAAATCTCAACCGAACAGGTTGGTGGTCTGAATGTCTGAACCTCAGGTCGATACGCTCAATGTCAATAACATTAATGCCTGGCGAAACCAGAAAGTAATCTAAAATATTTTCTGTGGTTTTTCCAGCGGTGTAGGGGGTATCCAGCCAACGATTGGTGGTTTCTCCCGGATGAATCCATCTCCATCCGCTCGCCGGATAATCGGCGGGTGCTCCTTTGGGCGTTAAATGACTGCTTTCAGGTAATTTGGGCTGGTAACCTGTGGGAAACATGTTCCAATCCCCACCGACCACCACTGCATGTCCTTCGTTTTGCAAGGCAAGCAAATAGGCGCTGAGGGTGTCTAGTTGTTGTTGTTTTACCGTGCCATCATCATAAGCGGATAAATGGACATTAATGAGCACAAGGTTTTTGTTTTCACTGATAGGAAAATGCCAACTTAGGAAACATCGGTCTAGCATAAATAGTCCCACCGGCCAATCGGCATCCGGTGCTAAGGCAAAACGTTGTGAAACGGCGGGTGTGTATTTTCCAAAACTTGCAAGTCCGGCTTTAACCCGTCCCATGGGATTTAAAAAGGGCTGTGGCACAAACCGACTATGATAATTTAAAGCAAATGAGGCACCATACGCTGGAAGGGCATTCTTTAAACTATCCATTTGCTGGAGGTAATAGCTTCGTTTGGAGCCAAGGTCAATTTCTTGAACAAAGAGAAAGTCATCTTGTGCTTCAGCAAGGAAGCGTTGGATGGCTTGAAGGTTTGAAATTACCGTGTCGCGGTGTGCCCTAACGCCTTCGCCTCCGTCAAAGAAGAAATCTTCATGCGCCGAAAGTCCGGCATAGCCAATGTTCCAGGTAAGAATAGACAGCGTGTCTTTTGGGGTGGTGGGTAAAGCGGGGCCTTCAACAGCAATGGATTCTATGGGAACTGGCTGGTAATCTGTAAGGGTTAGGTAGCCTAAAAATGCCGCAAACATAGCCGCGGTGATGCCTAACAATCGAAGAGTCCAAACAAATAATTTTTTCATGAAAACAAACTACATAAAGGGTGGTATGCTTACAATGTAAGTAAAATTATACGGCGATGAGCCATCAAAAAAAACGCTCCCGACGTGGGAGCGTTTTCGATTATTTCCATTGGATTTTTCGAACAATCCTGGTTTGATTTTCCATGTACACCACCAAGATATAGAGTCCGGGCCGTTGCTGGGAAAAATCCACCTGAATGCGGTTGCCATCATCTACGGATCGCACAGCCATGATTTTCTTGCCGCTTTGGTCAAATACTTCCACTTCGCGCATCAGGATTTCACCCACAGTTACAATTCCGATTTCACCAGCACCTGTAAGGTTGCGAATGTCGATGCATCCTCCTTGAGCTCCTCCTCCTTTCGTAACATCTGTGCCCTGTTGTTGAGTCGTTTGGGGATTGGTTTGTCCAGATGAATTTTCGGTGGTTGAACCTTCCGTTCCGCCATCTGGTCCTCCTATGTTCTGTTGGCGATGAAGTTTCACTGATGGGCCATGATCTGTGCGCACACCAGTAATATTATCAATGCCAACGATGGACAACCAGCGTTGATTGGTGTTTTCTACCCTGGGAATACTTTGGCTGGGCGTTACCGGAATCCAGACGGCACCGTCCGGACCGAGGAAAGGTAAGCCGACTTCTGCCCAAGCGGGTGCATCAAATTGCCATCCCGTATTCAATACATGGTGATTTTCCAAAATCACATGAAAGGTCTCTCCTTGAGAAAGGGTTCCGGTAAATCCGATACGGCTGGGTACAGGCCCCGCAGCATAAGCAGACAAGCTGCTGGCAATCAGTATGCTAAGTAATGTAAAAATCTTTCTCATACCCAAGGCGATTTAGTTCTATTCTCAAATATAGGGAAAATCACCCAGTATCTGACTACAATTACTTCCTTATATCGGGATGTATGAAATGTTAAGTTTTTCTTAAGTTATTGTTTTTAAAATGTTTATGATATAAATGAGGGTGTTTTTGTCGGAGGTCTTCAAAATAAGTTTATTGGGTAAAACCAAAGGTACATGTATCTTTAGTTATCCCTTTCTGGCAACTCCATGCAAAAAAGTAAACCGGTCATTCTGCTTTCTGCCATGTCGCCCGCTGAAATCCGGGACTTGGAAAAGTTTATCCGGTCACCGTATTTCAATCGGAACGAGCTTCTAATTAGGCTTTTTCTTTACTTGAAAAAGGAGCATCCGGACATGGATGGCCCCGCGCTAGACCGGGAGAAGATTTATGCCAAAGTTTTTCAGACCAAGCCTTTTATTGAAACCAAGCTTCGGTACGCATTTTCCGATTTAACCAAACTTATTGAGCGGTTTATCGTGATTCGAGAGACGGACCAGGACCGCTTTAGCCAAAACCAAATGATGCTTCGGTTTTTTAGAAACCGAGACCTAGAAAAGTTCTTTCACCAGACCTACGATGAATCTCTGAAACAAGTAGAAAGCACCGGTGTAGAGGATTCTGAAACCTACTACCAAAAATTTTTGCTTGAAGACCAACTTTACACTTATTCCTCCATCAAAAGGGATAAAACCCTCGATTTGGTCTTGCAGGAGGTTACGGACAATTTGGATTATTTCTATATCAGTAAAAAGCTGAAGTACTTGTGCGAAATGCACACCCGACAGAATTTTCTTAACTCAGCGTATCATACCCGTTTTATTGCACCGCTTTTAGCCCATCTCAAAGAGGAAGATTATTCAGCTTTTCCTGCCATTTATGCGTATCATCAGGTGTTGCTTACCCTTATTGAAGAAGAAAACGAAGCCCATTTTTACCATTTAAAAGACTGGTTAAAAGCCAACAAAGATGCTTTTCCGCCGGAAGAACAGCGAGACCTGTTCCTGCTTGCCCAAAACTATTGTACCAAGAAAATTAACCAAGGCCACCGTCAATACCTGCAAGAACACCTCGACTTATCGGTTCTTTTGATAGATAACGAGTTGATTTTTGAAAACGGCTATCTCATTCCTGCCACGTTTAAAAATATTGTAACGGTGGGGCTTCGTTTGGAAGCCTTCGATTGGACCGAAAACTTTATTTACGGCTTTAAAGATAAAGTACACCCTAAATACCGTGAAAATGCCTTCACGTACAATTTGGCATGGCTCCATTTTTTTAAAGGAGAATACAAAAAAACCCTGCGCTTGCTCAGCAACGTGGAATACATGGACGTGTATTATATCCTGGACTCCAAGATTTTATTGCTCAAAACCTACTTCGAACTTGAGGAAGTAGATGCCTTCTATTCTTTGGTAGATTCATTTTACGTCTATTTACGCAGGAATGAGTTGATTTCTGCCTACCAGAAAACCATTTGTCTCACGTTTGTGAAATATGTAAAGCGACTCATGCGTGCCAGACTTGGAGATAAAAAAGCCGCCAAAGGACTTTTAGAGGAATTGAACACCACCCCTCAAGTGGCGTCCATTTCTTGGCTTTTGAAAAAAGCAGAAATGTATCATGCGGATCATTAAGGAGGTTTTGAAACAACCTTAACCTTCGGCCGGAATCAATTGCGCTGATCCCCTTGCCAGTAAAATGCCGTTGGGAAGTTGTAAATCGCAAGAGGCATTGATAAGTCTTTTTCCTTTTCGCACAATGGTTGATATGGCATGCACCTCTGCACCCAAAGGAGCCGCTTGTAAAAAGTCAACATGCAAGCTTACGGACACATAGAAACCGTCGGTGCCAGAGACAAAAAGGTTCATACCAATCACATCGTCCATAATGGCTGCAATCATGCCGCCATGAAGTAATTTGGCCGGATTGGTCATTTCCTCACGGACGGTGAATCCAATCACCAACTGGTTTTCCTCTACTTTTAAAATGGTACCTCTAAGCCAATTACTTAGTGGCGAGGGCGCGGTGGTAATGGTTTGGCCAATGTATTTTCGGTAAAAGGTGATGTTGGGATTTTCCATGATTTTTTTTGCAAAAGTATACG
>CAZRHR010000009.1:0-9030 GCA_964599915.1 uncultured Candidatus Competibacteraceae bacterium
GTTTGTTATTGAATCTGCCTTAACCCTAGCCGCAGAAAAACTGGGCATTCCCACCCATGTGCTTCAGGAAAAAAACCTTCTAAAGGAGAATGATGTGTTTCCTTACGGGCAAAAAGCAACCCAGGTAAACGCCCGAGCCGCATGGCAAGAAGCCTTTCAACGTTTCAATTTCCAAAGCCTATGGAAGGAAAAAGAAACCTTTAATGCGCAAAACAAACTGTTTAAAAAAGGACTTGCCGTGATGCCTATTTGCTTCGGCATTTCTTTTACCAAAACATTTATGAATAATGCCCGTGCATTGGTGCATGTGTATTCAGATGGAACGGTTGCTGTAAGCACCGGAGCTGTAGAAATGGGACAAGGCGTGAATACCAAAATGCTGCAAGTGGCAGCCCAAATCTTTGGGATTTCACCCGAACGTGTTAAACTGGAATCTACCAACACCACCAGGGTTGCCAATACTTCACCTTCCGCAGCCTCTGCCACCGCAGATTTAAATGGAAAAGCTACCGCCATTGCCTGTTCAGAAATCAAAGACCGGTTATTGAAGCGCGCGGCCCAAATCCTCCAAACGGAAGTAGAACACCTAAGCCTTTCGGATGATAGGGTGTATCTCCATGGAAAACCCACGGACATGGATTGGAAACAATTGGTTACCCAAGCCTTTTTAAACCGAGACAACTTATCCGCCAAAGGGCATTACGCCACACCCACCATTCATTTTGACGCGACCATAGAAAAGGGACATCCTTTTGCCTACCATGTCTATGGCGTAGCTTTAGTGTCATCTACCATTGATGTCCTTCGCGGCACCTATGTACTCGATGCCGTTCGTGTAGTGCATGATTATGGCACCAGCATGAACATGGACATTGACAAAGGACAAATTGAGGGCGGACTTATTCAAGGATTAGGTTGGATGACCCTTGAAGAACTTTGCTACAACAAAGAGGGACGGTTACTTTCCAATGCCCTGAGCACCTACAAAATTCCGGACATTTATTCCGTTCCGGCGGAAGTAACGATTCATCCTTTAGATGCACCTGCGCATGAACTGGCCATTTTAGGCTCCAAGGCCGTAGGTGAACCACCCCTGATGTATGGTATTGGCGCGTATTTCTCCTTGAGAGATGCCATTCGGGCTTTGCGGCCGGATGCCGACATTCCATTGTCTGCGCCCATGACGCCGGAAAAAGTGCTCATGGCCATGTATCCGCCGGTGGCTACGCCGCAAAAAGTGGAAGCTGTTTCATGAAAAAACCAGGGAAAAAAGCACCGGATTTTTTTGTAGAAGGGGCTATTCACCCACTCCAAATCGGAGAAACCATCGCTTTTCATGCCGCCAAAACCGGCATTGGCGCCCACGATATTTTTTTAGGTCAGGTTCGGGCCGACGCCATGCAGGGTGACACGGTGCAAGCCATTGAGTTTTCCGCTTATCGCCCCATGGCCGACGAACTTTTGACTAACATTCGTGAAGAAATTATCCAAGAATTTGGACTCACTTGTGCCCATGTACTTCATAGTTTGGGCCATGTAAAAGTAGGAGAGCTTTGTTTTATGGTGTTCGTCTCTGCCCCGCATCGGGCAGAAGCCTTCGCTGCCTGCCAGAAAATGACGAACCGCATCAAAGCAGAAGTCCCTATCTTCGGAAAAATTCTGGGTGAACATCAGACCCATTGGAAAGAAAACACGCCATGAACGATATTACCCACAAGTCTGTAAGTTTGAGGGAAGCCACGGCCAGAGCCATAGTAAGCGTAGGTTCGCCACAAACCATTTCGGCCATTCGTGAGGGACAAGTACCCAAAGGAGATATTTTTCAAATGGCCCGCGTAGCAGCTATGTTGGGTGTAAAAAAAACAGCTGATCTCATTCCAGATTGTCATCCACTTCCCATCGAAGGTTTTTCCTTCACGGGAAACATCGTGGAACAGGAAATTATATTGGATGTTTACGTAAAAACCATTTATAAAACAGGTGTCGAGGTAGAAGCCATGCATGGGGCTTCCGTGGCTGCACTTACCGTGTACGATATGTTGAAACCCTTGGATAAGCAAGTGCACATAAGGAGCATTGCCCTGCTGGAGAAAAAAGGTGGAAAGTCAGATCGTACCGTAGTTCCACCTGCCAACGCAAAGGCACGGGTGGTGGTTTGTTCCGATGGCATTGCCGCAGGTCAACGAACCGATGCGTCCGGCAAATGGGTAGCTGAAAAAATCCAAGCCTTAGGCCTGTCCAGTGTGGATTTGGAGGTGATTGCAGATGAACCTAAAGACATTGAATCTGCTGTGTACCGCGCAGAACAGGAAGGGATTACGTGGTTGGTTTTTACTGGCGGAACGGGTCTTGGGCCAAGGGATGTAACCCCGGAAACCCTACGTCCCTTGCTGGATCGAGAAATCCCCGGCGTTATGGAAAATGCCAGAAGATACGGCCAGGAACGAATGCCTTTTGCCATGCTTTCTCGCGGATTGGCCGGCGTGCGAAACCACATGCTCATTCTTAGTTTACCGGGTTCCAAAAGGGGAGCGGCAGAAACCATGGAGGCCATCACGCCCGCGGTTTTACATGTATTCAATATGATGGCCGGAGGGGGACATGGCGGGTAAAAGCAACCCCAAAAAAGCTATTCTTGTTCCAACGCTCGTTCGCGCTGAATCCATTTTCCCAAAATAGACACCGCAATTTCATCCGGCGTTTGTGAACCAATGGGCAATCCGGCAGGGGCATCAATGGCGTTCAATTCATCTTCCGTCCAACCTTCCCCCCGCAAATCGGCCCAAAGGGTGTCTATTTTGGCTTGGGCCCCCAACATGCCCAAATAGGCAAAAGTTCGTCCACGAAGTGTACGTAATGCTTGGGCATCCGTACGGTAACCAAAAGTCATTAAGACCACAAACTGGCTTGGGTCATCGGGAATCCAAGCCGAAGTTTCATCCAATGAAATCACGTGCTTTTCATGGGCATACACATTGGATTCCATGGTATTTAATCCCTCCCGATGGTCAAAAACGGTGACATAATACCCTAAAGTTGCCGCCCATTTAGACAAGGCCAAGGACACATGGCCACCACCCACAATCACCACTTTTCGGCGAAAACCTAAGGGCATGGAAAATCGCCAATCGTTTTCGGATGTGTGTTCCCATAATGTCTTTATCGAAGGGTCCGAAAGCGCTAATAGGCCCTGAGACGTTACTGAAATACCGTTTGCCTGGCCCCGATACACTTTTCTAAACTCCTCCAAATCCATGTCAGTTGGAAAATAAACCAACAGGGTTTGTTCTCCCGAACAAATCATGCCGCTGCGATCCGCACCGATATCTGGCAAATGAACTTGCCTTCTTAAAATGGGTTGAGATTCATTTTTTGCCAATTGATGGCGGGTCAGTTCTACAAACTTGTGTTCCAAAATCCCACCGCCTACGGAACCACACATGTCCTCATTAGAAACAGCCATCCAAAATCCAGCCCGACCGGGACTGGAACCCTGGTGATCTACCACCCAAAGTAAACCCAAGGGTTGCCCTCTTTCCATTTGAGAAATCACCCAATGCAAGACCATATGCTTCCCATTTTCATGCTGTAAAGTTTGAAAAAATAGCGTAGAATGCAGGGTTTTGAGTAAAATTGTCCATGGAATTTTGGCTTATCTGTTTGCTTTTTGCCCTTATTGGCGGGTTGTATGCTTCTGTGGGACACGGTGGAGCCAGCGGATATCTGGGCCTTATGGCGATTTTGGGCACCTCCTCCGCATGGATGAAACCCTCTGCATTAATCCTAAATCTGGCGGTATCAGCCATTTCCTTTATGGGTTTTTATCATGCCAAACATTTTAAATGGCGGCTACTTCATCCCTTTTTATGGAGTATGCCGGCTGCCTGGTTGGGCGCAGGATTGCCCTTAACAGATGCATCATACAAGAAAATTTTGGCCCTTTGTTTGGTATTTGCCATTTGGAGATTGTGGGGAATAGGACTAAAAAACCAAGACCATCTGCCGGTCAGAAACATGCCTTATGGTTGGGCCATGGGCATTGGTATCGGCATTGGCCTTATTTCCGGGATGATTGGCATAGGTGGCGGCATTTTGCTCACGCCCATTTTATTGCTTACACGCTGGGCACGGGTGAAAGAAGCAGCTGCAGTTTCCGCCGCTTTCATTTTCTTAAACTCCCTCGCAGGATTATCCAATACCAAGGGCGTTGAACATCTTCCCCCTGAAATCTGGTCTTGGATGGCAGCAGCCGTTGGAGGTGGCGTCATTGGCAGCCTTTTAGGAAGTAAACAACTCAGTCCATTATGGTTACGCTCTCTCTTAGGTACCGGATTGACCTTAGCTGCCATTAAACTCGCTTTTTTATCCTGAATCACTTGGATTTGGCTTAATTGAATTCCGCCATTCTTCGCGTTATTCTTGCATGCCTATCTCACAAGTCACAAACTTTTTATTGATTTGTATCATGGTGTAGTACACCTCATAGATTTAACCAAAGAATAGACATGACTTCATCACTTCAACCACCTTCTTTTGCCCAATTAACGGATTTGATTTCAGAACGCTTAGGCGGAAAAGTACTGGCTTGTTCAGATGATTTTTTTGCAGAAAAAGAAAACCTCATCAAGCCCGGACGGGGCGTATTTATTGCCGACAAATACACCGATCGTGGAAAATGGATGGACGGATGGGAAAGCCGCAGAAAAAGAGTTCCCGGCAATGACTGGGTTATTATTGCTTTAGCGGTAGAAGGACGGGTAAAAGGATTTGACATTGATACCAACCACTTTTTAGGAAATCACCCCCCTTTTGCTTCTGTAGAAGGCATTTATTTTAGTGAGACGCCCACCGAAGAAACTTTGTTGGATCCAAATGCAGGTTGGTTTTCCCTCTTGGATAAATCGCCTTTGAATCCCGGAAGCCAGCACTTTTATGAAAGTCAATCCAACCAAGTTATTTCCCACATTCGGCTTCAAATTTATCCTGATGGTGGGGTCGCTCGCTTTCGGGTTTACGGCGAACCTGAAAAAAATTGGGACGCCTTGGCCCTTGGAGAAGAAGTAGATTTAGCCGCTGCATGGAATGGCGGACAAGCTGTTCTTTGCAATGATATGTTTTTCAGTCACATGGGTAATTTGCTCATGCCCGGTCGCGGAATTAATATGGGAGACGGCTGGGAAACCAAAAGAAATAGAACTCCAGGAAACCAAGATTGGGTCATCATTCAATTGGGGCATGCCGGGTATGTTCACCGCTTATTGGTAGATACCGCTCATTTTAAAGGAAATTACCCTGACCGTTGCAAGGTAGAAGGCTGTTTTGTCCCGGCAGGAAAAAACGTCCAAGAGGGTGACCTTGTGTGGCAAACCATCTTAGACGAACAAAAGTTGTCTGCCGATACAGAACATTTCTTTACAGAAGAAATTCAAGCCAAAGGACCCTTCACCCATGTAAAACTTACCATTTTACCGGATGGGGGCGTAAGTCGCTTTCGTGTGTTTGGTACATTGACACCCAAACCATGACCCTGCAAGAGTTTAATCAACTTTCTTCCGAAGACTGCCGTAAGGAGTTAGGTCTTTGCTGCGGCGCTACACGCTGGGTAGAAGGCGTGGAAAAAGCCAGACCGTTTTCCAATATGGAATCATTGCTCCAAATGGCCGATGAGGTATGGGACGCCATGGAAGAAAGAGATGCCATGGAAGCCTTCGCGCATCATCCGCAAATTGGTGGAGTAGATCGCCTTCGAGAAAAATTTGCCTCTACACGCCATTGGGCTGGAGATGAACAAGCCGGTGTAAAAGAAGCAGAAGAAGCTGTACTTCAATCCCTTTCCGAAGGAAACGCAGCATATTTGGAAAAATTTGGCTACATTTTCATTGTTTGTGCCACAGGAAAAACGGCACTGGAAATGAGAGACTTACTTTATGAACGACTTCCCAATACGCCTGAAGTAGAATTGGGAATCGCCATGGAAGAACAACATAAAATCACCAAAATCAGATTACATAAATTGCTGTCATGAGTCAACTCACCTCTCACATTTTGGATACTTCCCTAGGCCGTCCCGCCGCAGGCGTGCATGTGGAACTTTTTGCCAAAACAGATTCCGGATGGCAGTTTTTGGCCTCCGCCATCACGAATTCCGATGGCCGCATCACCTCGTTTGATGCACCGAATTTACCCAACGGAATTTACCGATTAAAATTCTTGACCTCTAAATACTACGACCAACAAGGCGTCACCACATTTTATCCTTTTGTAGAAGTGGTATTCCATATCCGGGACGCCGCACATTACCATGTGCCTTTGTTGCTTAATCCTTTTGGGTACTCGACCTATAGAGGAAGTTGATTTTTTAAACGCCGTATTCAAATCCTATGAAACGTTCACTTTCTACTGCATTTACTGACGAAGTGATGGACCAGCTTCGGGTGCATAACCAAGCGTTTAATGCACTTTATCCCGGAGAAAAGCCAGACCGCCAACCCGTGCATACCGTGTATGGAGGTGCCAACCTTTTTAAAAGTGATACCACTGTAAAAATGGGCGCTGCGGCTTTAAACAATTTGCTTACCTACGCGCCAAATTTTGCGATTCTAGCCAAAGTCCTCGAATTAAAGGGGCATGAAAGTCTTCCAAGCACCGACGCAGAAGTAAAAGCATTGGACGCACGGTTAGGACGCATGAGTGCCTTGGACCGGAAACAAGAAACCGCTTGGTTGGCTTATACCGTGTACCATAAAATCATCGAAAAACTTAAAACCGAAGGGGTAGAAGATTTCCGCATCGATTTTGAAGACGGATTTGGAAACCGCCCCGATGCAGAAGAAGATGAAACCGCCGTGCAAGCCGCTTTGGAATTGGCCAAAGGCATGCGGGAAAAAACCATTTCTCCCTTTATTGGCATTCGAATTAAACCGTTTACGGAAGATTTGAAATACAGGGGCATTCGTACGCTAGACATCTTTCTAACTACTCTATTGGAAGCCAGCGGCAACCAACTCCCTGAGAATTTTGTGGTCATGTTGCCCAAAGTGACCATTCCAGCCCAAATTGAAGCGTTGGTTAAATGCTTTGAAGCGTTGGAATCCATTCATGGATTGGCTACGGGCACCTTGAAAATGGAAATGATGGTGGAAGCCACCCAAGCCGTTATGGATGCCGAGGGTCGTAATCCTCTGCTGCGTTTGATTCGGGCGGGACAAGGCCGCTGTATTGCCGCACACTTTGGCACCTATGATTACACGGCAAGTTGTAACATCACGGCCAAATACCAAACCATGGCGCATCCCGTTTGCGATTTTGCTCACCACATGACCCGGGTTGCCCTTGGACACACCGGCGTTATGTTAAGCGACGGCGCCACCAACGTGATGCCTGTAGGACCACATCGGGGAGCCAACCTTACGCCACAGCAGGAAATTGAAAACCGTGAAGTGGTACATCAAGCATGGAAATTGGGCTATGGGCATACCATGCATTCCCTGATTCATGGATTTTATCAAGGTTGGGATTTACACCCGGCTCAGCTTCCCATGCGATATGCCGCCACCTACACCTTCTTCCTCGAGTCTTATGAAGATGCAGCCCTTCGTTTGAAAAACTTCGTGGAAAAATCGGCCCAGGCCACCTTGTCCGGTGATGTCTTTGACGATGCAGCTACGGGGCAAGGGTTGCTCAATTACTTCCTCAAAGCCATGAACTGCGGCGCCATTACCGAGGCGGAAGCCCTCGCTACCGGACTTACTTTAGACGAAATTCGTTCCAGAAGCTTTTATAAAATCTTGGTGGGACGTCGTTCCGCTCAAGCCTCTTAAAAACCCATAGGGCAGGATTTCCTGCCCTTTTTTAATCAAATACACCTATGGATTGGCAGTTACTTCTTCCGGGAAATACCTTTTTGTTGGGATGGGTAGGATTACTCTTTTTCACCGTTTTGGCGGAATTTGCCTACCGTTGGGTGGCGGGCGTAGCTTCCCTAAGACCCGATGATGCAGATTTAGAAGAACCCAAACAAGAAATTTCCATTCTCAGAACCCTACTTTGGGCGGCTTTAGGACTGTCACTTTTAAGTGTGCCTCTGGTCAAAGGAATCGATGCGCTTGGCTGGTCTGCCCACGTGTTGGGTTGGCTGCATTTGGTGCTCCGATGGGCTCACATCATCATTGGCATCGCATGGATTGGCGCGTCATTTTATTTCACTTTTCTGGAAAACGCGCTAAACCGCACCTTTCAACTGAGAGATGAATTGGCGGGTGACCTTTGGGCCGTGCACGGTGGAGGTTTTTATTACTTGGAAAAATACAAAGGGGCTCCCAAAAAATTACCTTTCAAGCTTCACTGGTTCAAGTATGAAGCCTATTTCACTTGGGTTACCGGCATTGGCCTGTTGTGGATGGTGTACTATATGAATGCCGCTTCCGTGATGGTAGATCCCGCGGTTTCTGACATGAGTCCGACGCAAGCCGTTGGCTTAGGTGTCTTGAGTTTGGTGGGAGGTTGGCTTTTGTACCATGGCCTTTGTGCTACGCCTTTACTCAAGAAAAAAACCTTGTTCGCCTTATTAGGTTTTGCCATTGTCACCGGCATATCCTATCTCCTTTCGCAATATTTGAGCGGTAGGGCGGCCTTTATGCATGTGGGCGCATTGCTGGGAACCATCATGGCAGGAAACGTATTTTTTGTCATTATTCCCGCCCAAAAAGCCTTAGTCAAAGCAGCCAAATTAGGTGTGCCTTTAGATTTAGAACGAGGGAAAATTGCAGGCTTAAGGTCATTGCACAACAATTACATCACTTTCCCCGTCCTTTTTGTAATGATTAGCAACCACTACCCTACCACTTTCGGGCATGAATGGAATTGGGTGGTGTTGGCCATACTTACTTTAGGCTCGGTGGCCATTAAACACTTCATCAATTTACACGAACGAGGAAAAACGCCTTGGTATTTGGTGGGTTTAGGGATTGCTTCTTTGGTGGCCTTGGTCATTTTGACCGCTCCCAAATCTTTGGATGCCAAAGCGCTATC